>JBBTTS010000001.1:0-10635 GCA_038064135.1 Patescibacteria group bacterium
TTGCAGTACAGCAATAATTTTATTGACCAAAACTACCGCTCGGGGGTATAGTTTTAAATAGGATTTTTTGCAGTTTTGGGAGCAAGATCCAAGTTTACCTCACATTATTTAATCTGTGCTTTTATCGGACAGTCCAGTTGGCTAACGAAGTGATAGTGACTGCCAGCATCAGCGACATCCGATACTGATACAAGAAGGGAATTTCTATGGATCCAATTACCATAGTGCTTGCACTGGTTGGTGTTGTTGCTGGATTTGGCGCAAACCAAGCCGTTATGAAAAAGCGAATTGGTAGCGCCGAAGAACAAGCCAAGAAAGAACTAGGCAAAGCCAAGAAAGAAGCCGCTAAATTAATCGACGAAGCACGCGAAGAAGCTAATAGGGCTGCCGACACTGCTCGCAAAGAAGAGCAAATCCGTCGAAAAGAAGTAAAAGATATGGAGCAAAAATTACTCGATCGTCAAGTAGCGCTCGACAAAAAATTAGATGAATTAGACAATCGTGCCGAAAATTTGCGTAAGGGTGAAAGCGAAGTTGAAAGCCTAAAAGACGAAATTCGTGATATTCGTAAAAAACAGCAAGACAAGTTAGAAAAAATTGCCAAACTAACTAAGGCTGATGCTGCTGATAAGCTTATGCAAATGACCGAGCGTGATATTCGTGGTGACTTGACTGGCTTAGTCAGTAAACTTCAAAACGAGGCCCAAGATCTGGCTGAAGAAAAAGCCGGGGCTGTACTAGTTAGCGCCATGGAACGTATGGCAAGTGAAGTCACAGCCGAGCGCACTGTAACCGCCCTAAAATTAGAAGACGAAGAAATGAAGGGGCGAATAATTGGCAAAGAAGGCCGTAATATTCAAGCCCTGCAGCGCGCTACGGGTGTCGATATTATGGTCGACGATACACCCGGCATGATTGTGTTAAGTAGTTTTGATCCTATTCGCCGTGAAGTTGCCCGCCAAGCCATGGAACTTTTGATGAAAGATGGCCGTATACACCCGGGTCGCATCGAAGAAGTAGTCGAAAAAGCTCAAAATAATGTCCAAAAAGACGTCATGCGCGCCGGTGAAGATGCCGCTCGCGAAGTTGGCGTTATTGGTATTCCAAAAGAAGTCCTGCAGCTATTGGGTGAGTTAAAATTCCGCACTAGTTATGGTCAAAACGTGCTAAAACACAGCACCGAAATGGCGCACATTGCCGGCATCATTGCCGAGGAAGTTGGCGCTAATGTCAAGACCGCAAAATATGCTGCGCTGGTACACGACCTTGGTAAAGCTTTGACCCATAAAGTCGAGGGCAAGCATCACCACATTAGTGGTGAAATGCTGCGTAAATACGGTGCACCCGAAGAAGTTGCTCATGCCGCCGAAGCTCATCACGATGACATGGAAGCAACTACTACCGAAGCCCTAATTGTTCGTGTAGTTGATGCTATTTCGGCAGCAAGGCCCGGTGCCCGAAACATTAGCGCCGAAAACTTTGCCGAACGAATGAAAGACCTCGAAAATGTGGCAAATAGTTTTGATGGTATCGAAAAATCATACGCAATTAGCGCTGGTCGCGAAATCCGCATTTTCGTGAGGCCCGAAAGTATCGATGACTTGTCGGCTATCAAATTGGCCCGCGATATTGCTACCAAGATCGAATCTAGTATGCAGTATCCAGGTACCATCAAGGTAAACGTCATACGTGAAACCCGCGCCATTGAATACGCCAAGTAGTAGGCCGTCATTCTCGATATGTTCTATAATTAATAATGATGAAAATTACTAAGTTTGTTCACGCATGCGTGTTGGTAGAGGATGAACAAAATGGAAATATTTTGTTTGACCCAGGTACTTACAGTTGGTCTAGTGGTTTAATAGAGTTTTCAAAACTCCCCAAGATCAACTTTGTAATAATCAGCCACAAACATCCAGATCATTTTAACGAGGATTTTACTCGGGCAATAATCGAACAAAATAGTGAATGCCAGTGGATTGTTCCATCTGACTTAATAGAAAACATACAAAATTTAGGCGCAAAAAATGTAAAATCCAACCCAATAAATAACATTGAGGTAATTGAGGGCGAACACGCAAATGTCGAACCTTTTGGTGTACAGGTCAAAAATATTACGACCCATACATTTGGCAAAATTACCCACCCAGGCGATACTCATTCAATAAATAACAGTAAAGACTTGTTACTAATGCCATTTCAGGCCCCTTGGGGCACAACAATATCGGCTATCGGTATTGTTCAAAAACTTAAACCTAAGTTTGTATTGCCCATCCACGACTGGATGTGGAATGATACATGGCGTGAAATTTGTTATGACCGATTTCAGTCAATATTCAATGAGACTGACACTAATTTTTTACGTCCAACTGATGGCCAGCCAATAGAAATAGATTTATGAAAATCTTGTATCTTGGTGACATTATGGGGCCAATGGGAATCCAGGCTGTAAAAAAGTTTTTGCCGCAAATCGAAAAGCTACATAAACCAGACCTGATTATTACTCAAGCCGAAAATGTAACCAACGGCAAGGGTATCAGTAATCGGGACTATAAGCTTCTAAAGGGTTTGGGCGTAAACGGTTTCACAGGTGGAAACTGGACAATGCATAACAAAGAGATTTTTCCAGCATTAAATCAAGCTGACGAACCAATTGTAAGGCCTGCAAATTATCCAATTGGTACACAAGGCAAGCCATATAAAATTTTACAAGCGCCCGCAGGTGCGGTTTTGCTAGTTAGCTTATTAGGTAGCATCGTTGGTAAGGATTCTGATGCCCAAACTGACAATCCCCTTAAAACTATTGACGCAATTCTATCGGAAACCAAACATATTAATTTTGCTGCTAAACTGGTTAATTTTCACGGCGACTTCAGTAGCGAAAAGAGGGTAATTGGATATTACTTAGATGGCCGTGTAAGTATGGTAGTTGGCGATCATTGGCACGTGCCAAGCGCCGATGCGATGGTTTTGCCAAATGGCACGGCGCACATTAGTGATGTTGGTATGTGTGGTAGCTTGCATAGTAGCCTGGGAGTTGAACTAGATGTAATAATAAGTAGATGGCGTGATGGCAAAGTACAGCCCAACAAACTGGAGTCTAGCGGCCCACTTCAAATAAATGCAGTACTTGTAGACGTTAATACCAAATCTGGCCTAGCAGATAATATCCAATCAATAAATTTCAAAAATCAACTCACGTAATATACCGTGATACTGTATGATTGTTATCATGAAGTTAACGAGACAGGATGTTATTGTATTGGCCCTTTGGTGGGGAGAGGGTAGTAAATCGCGACGAGATGCGCGCTGGAAGAACGCAGTCACATACCCTGTTGAGATCACAAATACAAACCCTCTTATTATAAAAGCATTTAAAGAACTGATAGAAAGAAAATTCTATGAAAAATCGCACAAATTAAAGATCCAACTGCAGATACATGAAGGAGACAATCAGGAAGAACTTGAAAAATTTTGGTCCGAATACCTTGGAATAAGCGCAAATAAATTCCAGCGCACAATTGTTCGACCTGTTGGTAGAAAGGTTGGTAAATCAAACGGTACTTGTAAGGTACGAATGGTGGACAAGGAAACTTACTTGAGTCTCGAATCCATGCTAGATAAAATTAAGATGTCATTAGTCTAGGTTTACAGATGAAAAACTGGTAAAATACAACTCGTTCGGGGTGTGGCGCAGTTGGCTAGCGCGGGCGGTTTGGGACCGTCAGGTCGAAGGTTCGAGTCCTTTCACCCCGACCAATTAAAAAAGATCGTCTTTTGGCGGTCCTTTTTAATTTATTTTGGTTAGGGTTCGAACCGATAGGCAAGAACAGCCAGTGGCTGTTTGAGTTTTCCTTACTTGGCCGAGGCAAACTGATATTTGCCGAGCATATATGTCGAGTCCTTTCACCCCGACCATTGAAATTTGCTCCATTTTTGGGGCGTTTTACATTGAAGGCCTGCATGATTGAAGGCTTCGGCCGAAAAAATGGTAATAGCTATAGATAATCGCACCAAATTAGTGTTTAGTTTTCTGACAGTTACATGAAAACTTGCACGCTTTCACTTAGTTCCTTTAGGGTTTAGGTGTCAGACAAGGTAAGGATAATGTACGGTGGAAAATGGCGTTAGCGGGTAAAAGTTGGGAAAAAGAAATAGGGACAGTAAATAGGCTAACAGCTCCTATAAATAGTGAAACGTTTTGGATACCCACTGTGGGCTATTTGGAGCGTCTAGGACTGGTTTCCGCAAGGAGATTGGGGGGAACTTGAGCCGTTTTTTTGAAATATTTCTTGTTTATACTTGAGGCTATTGCTGCCGAACCAAGTAAACCAATAGTTGCTATAATTAAACTGAATGTAACACCATACCCAGAAAAGTATTTGAACGAGATAGTGATTATGGTCAGTACCATAAAGAATGAACCATTTCCGAGCAAGTGCTTGTTTTGCAAAGTAATGCTTATGTAGAAGATACCAAATACAGCAGCTATTAGTACGCCAAGCCACAAGACACCATAGTTACCATAGCTTGTTACATACATAGACATCAAAGCTAGAAACGCCGCAAATGAGTCAAATGAATTATGGATTTTCTTTCGGTCGGGATTTATTTTAGCAACTAACCTTGTCGCGTACACGAGTATGCCGGACGAGATAATCAGAATGACAGCCCACACGTCCATAGTTGTATCTGAATTCTGCAAAATACCAAAGAGTAGCGCAGGAAATGACGATACAGCTAGAAACACGCCCATAAGTAAAGATAAATCTCGCTTAATCAACCTATCAAAACCCATGTGAAGTCCACCTAAAATTGCTAATGTAAAAGCGGCGGGTATATAATTTACTTCGTCAAAGCCGCCAATTACTTCGTCTGTAATGATGTAGCCACCAACGATTATAAGTAGTGAACCAGTAAGCAACAGTGCGTTTGTTAGGCCCTTACGAATATCATTTTGAAAAGGACTTTTTATGAGATAGTAGGCTATTGACCACAAACCCAAACCTATAAAGGCACTTAAGAGTATATGTACAAGTGGGTTGCCGTCATCCCATGTCTGAACAATCATCGACATAATCGTGGAAAATAATACGATCCCAGCAATGTAGAACATAACATCAACCGCAGATAACTTTTCGGGCTTGTTCTCAAATTCAGGAACTCTAGTTATGACTACTTCCGGTTGTGTTTTTATGAAGGGTTTTATGTCTGACTCTGTCAGGATTCCGGAGTTTAGACCCTCTTGCAATTCAGCTAGTATTTCCTCTTTTGTGTTCATTGATTAATCCAGCCCAAAAAATTAACATCTCGCGAATAGTACGAATCGTCTGTGGACAGTTCGACTTCTTTCTTTTTTGCCCCGTTTTTCAGATACCAACCGGATTTGTAATTACCCCAAAATAAAAACCCGCTGTCACCTTCTTCTCTAGTGAGGCTATAGCCGTCAGGTGATTTTGATGATGTATTGAGCCGATAGCGTCTAGCTTCTTCTAGCGTCAAACTTCTCGTGGAGTCATCTTTCGCGTTGTAATAGCGAAGCGTTGATGTACCATGACGATAATCACGATTCATACTATATTGGGAAACATAGCCCGAACCATCAATGTTAAAATCATAGTTGCAGTCGTAATCGCTACAAACAGAGTAGATAAAATCATACTTTGGGTTAGCAAGTAGTCTTGGTGCGTAAACAGCAATTGCCGCAAAAACGGCTATTCCTACTGGAATTGAAAAGAGTAATATCAAATCTTTTAGATGACTTGGTTGATTTAATTTTTTTGCTGTTCGACCCGACATAATTTACCTCTTACAGGAATTTTAACATAAGTATAGTTGAAACAAACCACCATAATAAGATCAAAAATTAGTTATTATAAAGTATTTTTTATAGGGGTCGGTGAAAATAACACTAACCCTTGACAAGCATCTATGTCACTAAAAAACAGAGTCTATCCCTGTTAGGGTATGTCGCTGGATGTTGATTGTGCGACACGATCACTTACTTAATTATTATTGACAATTCTTACTACTTATGTTAATATGTACCAATGATTGAACGTGATATTCCCAAACAACCTGCGACACCTACCCAAGCTGGTGAGATGTTTACTGGTATTGGCGAGTTGACTGCTCTAAAAGGTAAGAATTATGGTGATACACACGCCTTTGGCGAAGTACCTGTAGTTGTGCCTGATGAAGTAGCTGCTCATTTTCCCACACCTGATAGCGATAGCCAAGAAGTAAGACACACAGTTTATGTAACTCAGAAGTTTGACAGGACAACGGGTGAGCCAAGACGCAGTGGTGTAGTTGGAATGGTAACTTTTGACCAAAAAGACCATCGTGATGCTGGCTTGATTTATGCCACGCACGTTAATTATCACGTTATTACCGATGATGGTGAAACTCATCGCCTTGAAAGACATGTCACCAATACAGAACATGGTCCACACCGAGTAGCTCAAGAAGCTGGTAAAGTTGTCACACGTCAAAGCGTGCTGGACAATCTTGCAGAACTGACTGCTTTAAGAGACCGTGTGGAAACAACTCGTGGTATGGAACAGTCTTTAGGGCTTTTAACCGTTAGCCAACCAGAAGCAGATCAAATCTTAGACGTTCTTACTGATCTGAACGATCAGACAGGCTAATACACTAGATTTTCTATCTGAACCATTCTGCCTTTTGGATTACAGGCATTCCTTAGATCATCTAAGATGCTTTTAGATTCTTCTGAGTAATCTAAAAGATGGTTCAACAGTTCGTGTAGGGTATGTTCGACCCGACCCGACCAAAGAAAGAGTCGTCGTTATGGGCGGCTTTTTCTTTGGTTTTGGATAATGGGTCGAGAACCGACAGGCGAGAGTAGCCTGTGGCTGCTTGAGTTTTCCTTGCTTGGCCTCAAGCTGAAGGTATTCAGCGAGAGCAAATATGTCGAGTCCTTTTACTCCGAGAATGGCATGATTATTGGGACTATAGTCCGAATCGGCATTAACTAGTGGGTGCGTCTTGGAATGTTCGCTGTATGCAAGCTTGGGATGGTATGGTAAATAAGATACTATATCTAATATGCAAGAGTTTACCGATCAACAGCTAACTATTATTTTTATTTTGCTAATTTGGAGTATGATTTGGAAATATTTTGCTCTTTGGAAATCTGCACGCGAGAATGAACGTGGCTGGTTTACGGCGTTTGTAGTACTAAATACCCTTGGGATTTTGGAAATAATTTACCTTTGTTTTATCAAACAAGGTCAAACTAAACACGAAAAATAAAACCTGTAAATTCAACGTGTATAATACAGCTTATGCTTTTTGTGTTGATCAGTTATGTTACAGTTTTCGGAATATTGGTACTTTGCGATCATTTAATTAAAAGACAAAAAATTTCACCAGAACTCGGCCGTAAAATTACACATGCCTGTAATGCTACAGCTGCAGCGGCTTGGCCATGGTTTACATCATATAAACTAGTAATTTTACTTAGTTTGTTTAGCGGTTTGGCTGCGATTTATGTAAAAAAACAGGGATATTTTCATAGCCTTCGAAAGGTCAACAGAATTTCTTATGGCGAGATTTATTTTGCACTTGGAATTGCGGTTACCGCAGCTTTTAACCCACCGGTATGGGCATTCAGTATTGCAATATTGCACCTGGGATTTGCAGATTCTATGGCGGCAATTGTAGGCAAGGCAAAAGGTCGGCGGCATCACTTTACAATTTTTGACCAGACTAAGACAGTCGAAGGCAGCACGGCGTTTTTTATAACGTCTGTAGTTATTACAGGTGTTGGCTTATTGTTAGTTGCTCCAGCCGGACTAGAAAATGCCTGGCTGGTGACTTTACTTGTACCAATCACTGCCACAATGCTAGAAATGGATGGCGTTTTTGGTGTGGATAATATACTTGTTCCGGTTTTTGTTGCTTCGGTACTTGCCCAGCTAGCTTAACTTGTTCTGCGCCGCCAAGAACCATGGGCCCTCAAGGCGTTAATAATAACAATAATATCTACTAATTCTTGGATTGCTGCACCATAAACCGGCTTGAAACGTCCTGTTGCAAAAATTCCCATTAGCCCCAAACTTATCAATATCCCTATAAAAATACTTTGCTGAGCGATATAAAATGTACGCTTGGCAATTTCTATACTGCTTGCGACCCGACTAACGTCGTCGAGCATGATTACTACATCGGCGCTTTCGCTAGCCGCCGTAGAACCTCGAGCGCCCAAAGCAATTCCGACATCAGCAGCGGTTAAAACTGGTGCATCATTGACGCCATCACCAACAAATGCCACGGGCTTGTGCTTGATCGCTTCGATAGCATGGATTTTATCAGCTGGCAAACATTCCGCCTGAACGACATTTATGCCTAATTCTTTAGCAACCTTGTCGGCAGTAACTTGGTTGTCGCCAGTTAGCATGAGTGTGTGTTTGATTTTAGATTTTTTAAGCCTAGTAAGCATCGCACTGCTTTCGGGCCGGATTTGATCTGCGAAAGTAAAAACTCCAGCTAACCTGCCGCCAACAGAAACGTAAGTGGCCGTTTGACTTACGATTGAACTTTTTGGAACTTCTACGTCCAGGTTATTGAGCAAATTATACCGGCCAACTAAAACAGTTTTGCCATTTAATCTACCTTCTAGGCCAAGACCCAAATGTTCTTTGACCTGTTTGGTTTTACCTATTCGTACCCCATTTTTGTCAGCTTCATTTACGATTGCTTTGGCTAAAACATGATTAGAATTTCGCTCAAGCGAAGCTGCAGCCGACAGTACCTCGTCTTTAGTGAATTTATTATATGTTATTACTTTTTGAAGAGTTGGTAGTCCAACTGTTAGAGTGCCAGTTTTATCAAAAGCCACGGTCTGAACTGTCGCCAATCGTTCCAATGCAGAACCTGTTTTGATAATTATTCCATGTTTTGCGGCTCGGCTCATACCAGAAATAAGGGCAATTGGTGCCCCTAAAAGCAACGGGCAAGGGGTTGCAACCACAATAACCTGCAAAAACCGTAAAGGGTCACCCGAAATGATCCATACAGTACCCGCAATAATGAATGACACGGCCGTAAATGGAATGCTATATCTATCAGCTAATCGTACAAATGGCGACTGACTTGCTGATGCAGATCTAACAAGTTTAATAATTTGTTCGTATTGGCTGTCTGCAGCGGAATGTATGGCTCGAATTGTCACCAAACCCTCCATGTTTATTGATCCACTCAATACCTGCTGTCCAAATTCTCGATTAACTGGCTGGCTTTCACCAGTAAGACTCGATTCGTCAAAATTACTAGCACCTTCAATAATTTCGCCATCTACCGGCACAACTTCACCTGGCTGTACGATAACTTTATCGCCAACTTTAACATCACGTACCGCAAGTTCAATGGTTT
The DNA here is from genome assembly GCA_038064135.1 of Patescibacteria group bacterium. Lineage (GTDB taxonomy): Bacteria > Patescibacteriota > Saccharimonadia > Saccharimonadales > OMJO01 > JBBTTS01. Next base: position 9,397 of record JBBTTS010000001.1, read on the forward strand.
TACCGGCCTTTGAAATACGAGTAGTTTTAGGTTTATTTTTTAGTAGATCAGAAAGTTCGGAGGTGGCTCGGCGTTCGGCATAATCTTCGAGCGTTTCACCTCCTGTAAGCATTAAAACTATGACCATTCCAGCCCAATACTCTTTCAAAATTACCGACGTTACAATGGCAGTGAGTGCTAAAATATCTAATCCATAACTTCCATCGCGAAAACTTTGCCACATACCCCAAGCCAAAGGCAAGCAGGCTATAGATGCACTAACGCCAAGAACCAAGTGTGCGTAACCATCTTTCCCAGTTAGGTCCAAAGCAAGACTTGCGACTAAAACCAAAATTACCAGCGTTAGGGAGCGATAATTTTTAAATGAGAATCGCAGCATTTTTATCAGTTTTTTCACAAAAAGCTTCCTCTTGAATTTTTCTAATTACAACCAGTATATCAATTTGGTGAGTTTAGAAATGTAGTGTTTTCGTCGTCAACTTGAGTACAAATTACGGTTGTGACATACTAACAGAGATGCTAAAGAAGATTGAAAATAATTTACGTGAGTTTGTTTATGGCGGCATGGACGGTGCAGTAACAACTTTTGCTGTCGTAACTGGTGCAGCTGGCGCCGGATTATCAAGTAACATTATATTAATTTTGGGTTTTGCAAATGTTTTGGCCGATGGCTTTAGTATGGCAGTAGGTTCGTATCTTAGTGAAAAAAGTGACCAAGATGTTCTACGAAAACAGGGTAAACAAACCGACTCAGATCATCAAACAGCCAAGACTGCGTCAATTGCAACATTTATATCGTTCGTTTTAGTTGGGTTTATTCCGTTATCACTTTATACAATTGATTTTATTTTTAAAGCCGGTTGGACAAGTGGCGATTTACTAGTCTGGTCAATAATTTTAACTCTAGCTGCATTTGCAGCAATTGGCTATCTAAGGGGAAAAGTCGCCCGTGTTGATAAAGCTCGCACCACCATGGAATCATTAAGCCTGGGCGTTGCCGCGGCTGTAATAAGTTACGTTGTCGGAAATTTACTCGAAAAGATCATCACCTAAGTACTAAAAAAAGGCTAGCATTTGCTAACCCTTTATTTATGGGGTGCCTGAAGGGAATCGAACCCTCGTATCCACCGCCACAGGGAGGCGCTCTAACCACTGAGCTACAGGCACCAAAAACAGAGGTGATTATACTGCTTTTTAGTAATGTTTACAAGATAAACTTCCCAATTGCTAAGCCGAACA
>JBBTTS010000002.1:0-5773 GCA_038064135.1 Patescibacteria group bacterium
AAATGAATAGCCTACATGACTTATCGCCCCTAGGTTGTATATCTCATTAGGCTGTGAGATTTCGATTGCCCTAACCAAAGACGCTTTGTCGGTTAAATCTGCTTCAATAAGTTTAACCTGCGGAAATTCTGACTGAAATGCAGTCTTTTTAGGGTTATTTTGCCCACGTATAATCCCGAAAACTTTGTAGCCCTTTTTTAATAATAATTCAGAAAGATGACTACCGTCCTGACCCGTCACCCCAGTAATTAATGCTGTTTTGGTCACGTGTTAACCCCTTCCGATAAGTCATTTGAGGGGTTAAATTGATGAAGTTCGGCCGTAGTTATGCCAATTTGGCCTGCCATGTATTCACGAAGTTTGCTAAGTGCGGAGCCATAAAGGTTATTAACTACTTGCTCACTTAACTTAGTAAATTTGGAACTAAACTCTTGAAATGATCCAATATTGTCGGGACTAAAGTTATAATTAAACATTTAGAATCTATTCTATCAATTTTTAAATTGTTTGTTTGTTGTCACTAATACTATTCCCGCGAGGGCCCACCAGGTTAGGGCAACGGATTCGTTGGACCAAACATGTACGAAAAAGTTTGCAACCGATAATCCTATCAAGCTAGCAAGTAGCGCGAGTGGTAACCAGCCATCTACTTTTGTCGCACGGTATAGTCGTGCTCCAACCATAAAAATTATTGAACAAAATAAAACCAAACCTAGTATTCCTAGTTCTGAGCCAATTTGCAGGTAATAGTTCTCGTTTAGTTCGGTGCCTTGGGTTTGGTTGCGAATTGATGCAAGGCCAGCGGTGCCCGGGCCACCGCCCAGTGGATCGTCAACAATCCCATTTAATGATTCTCTCCAAAAACGAGCCCTTAATTGATTTGAATCTTCCAAAACAGTACTTTGATCGGCATGAAAAATCACGTTTTGCATAAAATATGAGTTGCGAGCAGAGAATATAAATAGCCCCGTAAGAATAGTACATACCGAAATAAACAACAGGTATTTTTTGACGTGTGATACGAAAGTTTTGTTAGTTTGGAGGGCAAGAATCGTAAGGGTCATTACGGCAAAGCCGATCCACGCGCTTCGTGAAAATGTAAGCCACAAACAAGCAGCAGAAAGTAGAAAGTAGAAAGTATACGGCTTACTAATTTTTGGTTTTTTTAGTATCAAGGTAAGACTTAGCGCTCCGATTATAATCAGATACGAACCAAACGAGTTGGGGTCGCGTAGGGTTGACATAATGCGTTCGAGATCAGGTTTATCGTCTATAAAAAAAGCCGGTAACACTCCGTTGGCACGGCTATAACCGAAATTACTTAATGCGTCGCTAGGCAATAGTAGGTATTGTAAAATGCCAAAAACTAAAACTGGCGCCGCCACTACAGTCAAAGTCTTGACGCTCACCCTATGAAGGTATTTGACTTCGAAAAATCTGCTAAGCAGTAGTCCGTATAAAAAAATCACTAAAAAACGCGTGTTATATACCAGGCCCAGTATTTCGGCATCAAGTTCTGTTGGCCTAACCACTGCCAACAGTACATTTAAGACTCCGTACGCTAAAATTACCTGAACCAGTCTATCTTTTTGTATCTGCTTCCAAACCCCACCCCTGGAAAAAATATAAGCACATAAGATGAGGATAAAACCAGCCACTAGCAAAACATCTTTGGCTATTTTTGCGGCTGGAAGCACCCCAAAACTTGTACCAATCCATGTTGATAAGAAAATGTGCAGTGGCATATAAGCCAAGAGGCTCAAAAAAATATAAAGGCTAATACGAACCGGTGTAGTTTGCGTCTTATCGATCATAATCTTCTTGGCATTATTGTAAACTAGAGTTATGCATATTGTAATTGATGCGCGGATTCGGCTTGCTAGTACCGGCAAACCTGTTGAACGATTACTTGAATACCTACAAGGCTTAGATTCGAAAAATTTATATACTATTTTATTGGCCAAAGATGACCTTTGGCAACCTACGGCCAAAAATTTTACCGCCAAAAGCTGCCCGTACCCTATTTTTTCGTTTAACCCCATAAATCAGATAACTTTGGCCTTATTTATTGCTAGGCTTAGGCCTGACTTGGTTCACTTTACGCTCACCGGCCAACAGCCTATTTTTTACTTTGGAAAACAAACGACATTTACGCACGACTTAACTATGTTGCGCTTCGTTAGGCCTGGGCGGCTGCCAAACTGGCTACATAAAATTAGGATGTGGGGCTATAGATTTTTACTATGGCAGAGTCATAAAAAAGCCGAAAAAATATTAGTACCTTCAGAATTTGTGCGCGACGATGTGTATAAAAAATACTTGTTCACGAGAAGGAAAATAGTTGTTACACCCGAAGCTAGCGAACCACCAATTTCGGCCAGCGAAGTTGAACCAAAAGATCCGCCTACAAATTTTTTACTTTATGTAGGAACTGCCTTTCCACACAAAAACCTCACTAAACTTGTAGATGCATTTGCAGAACTAAAGTTAAAACACCCCGACCTAAAACTTATTTTTGTTGGAAAGCGAGAATATCACTCGAAACAACTTGAAAAATCTATAAAAAACAACCCCAATGTAAACGATATTATTTTTACTGGATTCATAGAACTTGCGGAGTTGAAGTGGTACTACAACCGTGCAGCTGTTTACGTTTTCCCTAGCCTGAGTGAAGGCTTTGGTTTACCGGGCCTAGAGGCTATGGCTCACGGCTGTCCGGTGGCTAGTAGCAACGCAACTTGCTTGCCTGAAGTATGCAAAGACGCTGCAGAGTACTTTGACCCAGAAAATGCACAGGACATGACCAAGGCGATTCAAAAGATCCTAGGCAACCCTAAGCGCCGTGCAGAATTAGTGGCTAACGGTAAAAAAGTTGTTGCCGGCTATTCATGGAAACGCATGGTCGAACAAACTCTGCAGGTGTTCAACGATATATTTTAAGCTTGACTAGTTTATGAATTGTATATACAATTGTAATTACAATGAATAAATACGTAGCAACTGTTATAAAAACCGGTAATTCCTATGCGCTTCGAGTGCCCAAAGCCTATATCAATGATTCCGGGCTTCAACTTGGAGACAAGCCAGACTTACCGCTTGTCACGGCCCGAAAACCACAGGACCATATCAAAATTCAACGACTTTGGGAAGAACTCCAGGCCCTGAAACCATTCAAAGACATTGAAGACCCTGTTGCTTGGCAGCGCGGGATACGCAAGGATCGCCCGATGCCCGGAAGGGATTAGCTTGATCCTGCTTGACTCCAATATATTAATCTATGCGTCAAAAAACCTAATAAATGCCCGTATTTTCTCACATCACGAAGTTGGTTATGCATCGGTTTCGGCTATTGAGAGCCTTGGTTATCACAAAATCAGAGCTTCAGAAATGGCTATTTTGCAAAAAATACTATTGGGTTACGACAAGATCCATCTGACAGACGAAATAATTAACCGAGCCGTGTCTTTGAGGCAGCACAAAAAAATGGGTTTAGGTGACGCAATTGTGGCCGCCTCGGCACTTAGTAATGACTGTACGCTTTGGACGGCAAATACGGAAGATTTTGCACACATAAGTGATTTAAAACTGTTTAATCCGCTGAGTTAGTATTCGCTTAAATAGAATATATATAAAAGGGAATATTATTTAAGTCATTATCGTCTGTTATTGCGTAACAAAAATACTAATATCGATATTAGTATTTGTTTAAGGTACAACAATGTAGCAATCAACAAAACAATTAACGTCAAAGGAGTACTTTGACCCAGAAAACGCTCTGTTGCCAGCTATTCATGGAAACGTATGGCCGAACAAACTCTAGAAGCCTACAACGATGTTTTATTTAGTCAAAAATTTTGATAATTTGTTGTTTGATTTTTTTTAGTTTATTTTCTGAAATTTGACCTAAAACTTGATATTTTCCAACTCGGTCAATCGTGAAAAGTTTATCTGGCCGCACAAAACTAGAAATCGCTAGTGAACCCGATAAAAAATCCGTGTGCTGTAGTGGCACAGCTGGTAAATTTTCGTTGTTTTTACTAGTGATTTGACAAACTACCATCGTATTAAGCGAGCTCATTGCCACAACAATAACTGGACGTTTCTTGAACGTCCTCATGTCTGCGTAGGGGAATTTAATTACCAGCAGCGAACCTATTGTAGGTATGCCCATGCTTCGTCTTCTTCTGGTGTGTCCCACTCTTTCGCTAATGCCGAGTAACTTAATAAAATGCCTTCGTCAAATCTAACATCGTTAACTGGAGATATTAGTATTCCATCGGAAGTTTGCTTCATATAAACCTTGTCTGTCATGCCAGATTCTTCTAAAAGAACTTTAGGAATTCGAACGCCTTTAGAGTTGCCAATTTTGACGATATTAGTTTTCATAGTAATTACATTGTAACTACTTTTATAAATTATGTCAACGATTTTCTTTAATTAATCTTCGGTTATTGGCTCGGTTTCGGGCTTAACTTTTGTTGAGGGTTTTTTGGCTTTTGGGGCTGGTTTGGCTGGTTTTAGCACGACGTGTCGATCGCGGCCTTCGCCCTCACTTTCGGTTTCTAGCCCGGCGTCCGATGCAACTTTATGTACCGTCCGCCTGTCGGCCGAATTCATAGGATTTAGATGTAATGCCTCACCGTTGTCGATGACTTGTTTTACCCAAGCTTCAGCGTCTTTGGCCAGCCGATTACTGCGAGTTTTTTTGTACTCGGCGACATCTACGTTTACGCGATTAACTTCGAAGTTGTTATTTTTTAGTGCCGAGCTGACCAAAAACTGTATGGACCGCAGAGTGTCACCGTGTTGGCCAATTAAAAATGCATTTAGATGAGTACTGGGTACGTGCAGTTCGATTACTTCACCGTCCTCGGTGGTGGCATAAATATCGGTGTTCAGGCCAAAAAAAGATAGCAAGTCTTCTAGATATTTTTTGGCATATTGAATGGCTTCTTCAGTTTGTTGGCTCACCGCTTGTTATCTCCGCTTCTTTTTGACCTTTTTAGTTTTCTTGTTGCGTGGGTTGGTGGATGAAGCAGGTTTTTGAGGTTTTTGTACTACCTCACCCTCGATAACCATTTTATCGGCAACAGCCTCCATCTCGGCTTCGTCTTGGTTTAATACTCGAGATTGTTGCCAATAAGCCACAAGGCCACTAGTAAGCCAGTAGAGACTAAGCGCCGAAGCAATATTTACCGTAAAGAGCACGATCATACCCGGCAGTAAAAAGCGCGTGAAATTGCCCACGGCTGCATTCACTTCACCCTGTTCGGCCTGTTTCCCCTGACTGGCTTCTTTTAAAATTGTACGTAAGCTACGACCATCTTTGTTGTCTGGCAACAGTTGTTTGCTTTGAAAATATTGTGCAACTGCACTGCCTAAGACTATTATCATGGCCGGCCAGTAAATTCCGCCAGCACCAAGAGCACTTTTACTCAAATCCACTACACCAAAAAGAGTAGCGTCAAACTTTGTTATATCGGCAGCTAGTTCTTTCATAAAATTAAGGTTTTTCAAAAAATCGTATGAATTATTAATAAGTTGTTGTGGGTCACCGACAACTTTACTAAGGCCTTGGTATAGGCCAATTAATATAATCAACTGAATTACTAGCGTGCCCAGAGAACCAAAGGGGCTGATCTCGCGTTCTTTATAAAGCTCCATTAACATGGTTTGTTCTTTGCGTTTATCGCCCTTGGCGGCAGCTTTAATTTTTTTAATTTCTGTTCTAATTATTGCTTCCTTACTCTCAATGTTTTTCGCCCCTCTGGTT
>JBBTTS010000003.1:0-9091 GCA_038064135.1 Patescibacteria group bacterium
CTGCTGTCAGCAACGGTTTATATAATTGCAACTGCCGGGTAACTATATGGCGCGTAAAGTATTTGTAAGTTATAAGTACGCCGATGGTCAAGTCGAGCAACTGATGCCTGACGACGTCGAGCAGTTTGGCACAGCTCGAGACTACGTTGACTTAATCATGCAGACCATCGAGGGTACTGAAATATATAACGGTGAGGATGGGGATAATGACCTCTCTGAATTTCAGGATGAGACAATTAAAACGCATTTAAAAAGACTCATCCAAACCAGTTCGATAACCGTCGTGCTAGTCTCTAAGGGCATGAAAGACCCTTTAAAAGCTGAGCGAGATCAGTGGATCCCGTGGGAATTACAGTATTCACTAACACGAACAGCATACGGAAAAGTTAGAAGTAACCGCAACGGTATACTCGCAGTGATACTCCCTGACAAAAATGGCACATATGACCACTACTACCAGCGAAGCAACTGTCAGCATTGTAACGTCATTACACACAAGACTGGAGATTTGTTCGCCATGATTGGTAAGAACATGTTCAACCTAAAGAATCCGGCGAAGGATTCATGTCCAAGCCCACTTCATGGAACCACTTATCATGTGGGAAATGATTACTCTTATATTCATCCAGTTAAGTGGGAGGACTTCATCAAAGACCCCTCCGGGCATATTGATATTGTTGAAGAACGCAAGGAAAGGACAGACAACTACAACTTAAAAGTTCGTTTGTCTGATTAGACCACCCCAGCTGAGTAATTTAATCTACGTGTCTTGACTACATACTCGTCATTTATCCACAGGAATATTGTTATTTAGTGTTGACATTACACTAAGTACCTTTACACTAATTAGTGTTAGTGTACATAATACGCTAAGTAAGGAGGGTGCTGTGGCAAATGCTATTATCAACCTAAATAGTCCTTGGAGTGAAATGCTTCAAGTGCGGGCAAATTATGTACAAAACTCAACAACAAACACACCGTCAAAACAAAGGAGCACGGAACTAGGTGAACACTGTTTTCAACTTTATTACACCTGGCAAGCAAGACAAGAACTATTAAGGGCGTATGAATATGCCAAGGGGGTGAGTGATGGAAAGGCAGGAGTTGCCATTTGTTAAAAGTGGCGAAATGTATTTTGTCGCCATAACTGCCGAACGGTGGCGTAAACAATTCTTTTGGGAAAGTTTATTCGGTGCGCCACATCCGGTATTTGGCAAGTGGATTATTTACCAGGCGCTTCGGAAACGTTAGCCGCATCGGGCGTATGCTCTTTGCGTGGAAACAATGTACCTTCGATTGGTCTCACCACGCCTTCACCAAAAATATATTGAATTTTAGTAGCAGTTTCCGGTAATAATGGCGCCAAAAGTTCAGCAATTTGAAGCAAGCAACTAACTTGATACGCCAAAACTTCGCGCAAATGTTCGCTGTCACCTTGTTTGTTGATTTCCCATGGTTTTTGTTCGTCGATATACTGATTTAAACCTCGAACTTGGTCCCAAACCTCATCTAATGCGCGGTCAAATCGGCAATGTTCTAGTGCCTCGCTGTATGCGGCAATATCGTGTTCTGGTGGCGGCGAATCGCCAATGATACCTTTTTGATAACTAACTATCATTGCAGCCGTTCGCTGAACACAATTGCCTAGTTCGTTGGCTAATTCGTTATTATACGCGGCATGTAATTTTGCCCAACTAAAATCTCCATCGTCGTATGCCGGAATATGTCGCAAAAAATAATAACGCATGGCATCAACACCGTAAGCGTTAATGATGTCCTGAGGTGGAATTACATTTCCCAGTGACTTGCTCATTTTTTGGTTATTGACAGTGATGAATCCGTGCACGTACAGTTTTTTAGGCAGCGGTAAGCCCAAACCAAGCAACATACCTGGCCAAATTGCCGCATGAAATCGTAAAATGTCTTTGCCAACTACCTGTACATTGGCTGGCCAGAATTTTAGGTAATCATCGTGTTCGGGGTAGCCTAGAACTGTTAAGTAATTCATCAGCGCCTCGAACCAAACATACATGACTTGGTTTTCGTCACCGGGTACAGCAATACCCCAAGTCAGTTTTTCTTTGGGGCGCGAAATGCTGATATCTTCTAAGCCAGATTTAATAACATGTAAAATTTCATGCTTGCGGCTTTGCGGCAGAATTTCAAAACTACCACTTTCGATTGCTTTTAGAATTTCTGGTGCATAAACGCTGAGTTTAAAAAAATAGTTTTCTTCTTCTAATTTTTCGTATGGCTTTTGGTGATGTGGGCAGGTACCTTTATTTTCTTTGGCCACTGGTTCGGTTACAAACGCTTCACAGCCTGTACAATATAGCCCAACATAAGTCCCTTTGTAGATGTCTTTAGCTAAGTTTTTCCAGATTATTTGGGCTCTTTGCTCGTGGCCTGCGTCGGTGGTGCGAATAAATCGGTCGTTACTGATGTTTAGTGCTTTGGCAAGACCGCGAAATTGCTGGCTCATTTCGTCTGCAAATATTTTTACATCTTTGCCTACTTCAGCGGCTTTATCGGCAATTTTGCCACCGTGTTCATCAGTGCCAGTACTAAAAATCACCGGTTTCTTCTCGGCTCTTGCTGCCCGAGCAAGAACGTCAGCCATAATAAATTCTAATGCATGGCCTATATGGGGTGGTCCATTAACATATGGGATCGATGTGGTAACAAAATAGTTCATTTTAGCGTTTTCTTATCAAAATTCCCGTAGGTTATATGGTTAAATTTAAGTCCGATCGAGCATCGAAAAATAGGATTTTAAATATTCCAAAATTAGTCATTTGCACCCGTTAGTATAACATCATTTCGGTATCGGACTGGCTAGAAAGATGCCAAAGTCCACAATGGCGACATTTGTAGGCTTTTAGGCTCGCGCCATGTTGCCAGTCGGCGGCCAAAGCCGTACCTTCGGCCTGTTGTTTGGTATCAAAAGCCAACTTTTCCTGACACGCTAGGGCTTGATCTTCTTGGTTATCCATCTTCAGAAGTTATTATAACTTTTATTAACGCAACGGGCCAACTGGGGTCATGCGTGACAAAATAGTTTTTCCATGTGGAGATTTGCTAATTATATTGCTCAAATCTCGACCGCAATATGCTTGACCACCTGAAGGTTTGTGTTGACCGTTTTCCCAATAAATTGAATTTTTTATTTCGTAAACATGGCCATCCAAGGCCACGTAACATTTTTGGCCATTTTGGCCATTAGCATTTGCTAATTCAGCCTGGCTAATAATTTTGGTTGTAATTTTAGGTTTAGTAACCCACCAAGCAATCTCTACCAGACCAACGGCAAAAGTTATGTTAAGTAAAGTTACGATAATCTTTGCTTTTTTATTAATAATTTTGGCCATCCATTTAAAAAGATTTGTGATATTCTGTAGCTATTTGGAAACAAATTTCGCGAATCGATTCCATCCCGGCAGATTGGCATAAAATTTTTGCTTGTGAATCGTCATGAAAATACGAAATAAAATCTTTCACTGCCCCTATGTAACAGTTGGTAATTGCATGGTCCGTACTGCCGGTTTCACATAAATCTTTGGTACGCGAAACATCACTGCTAGTGCTACCCGAGGCATCGCGACCCAAGCTTTGAAAACAAGTAGCGTCATATGGTTGCTCTACTGAGGAGCATAAACTAAACACTTTGGAATAATCTTGACCAGCCACGATTAATACGTGTGATGTTTGCATCAAATAACACTGTTGTTTGAACTTTTCGGCAACAACAGTGCAGGGGTAAAGTGGGTCGTCAATTTTGAGGTGGGCACTTTTATGCCCCGAGTTTATTTCGTTCATGACGTTTTCCATAAAAGCGCCGCCGTAGCATGACTCTTGTTGCCAATTTCCATCCAGTTTTGTGCAACTTTCTAGTGATTCGAAAAGTTTATTGTCTAAAACGGCCATTATTCCGTGTCCTAAGCCGTGGACACAGTTGTAATGAAAAAAACTATACTCTCGTTCAAGCCGTACGCCCTGGCAGATGCTATTTATATCTGCAAGAACTTTATCAACACCTAATTCACCTGCAATGCTTTCCATTACGCCGTGATAATAGCCACTCCAACACCAGTTGTCCCCTTCGGCAAATGCTTTTGAAACGTCGCCATATTTTTTGCCAGCTGCTCTGCCTATTACGTGGGCAAGTTGATGGCAGTTAGTTTTTACATACTGTACTTCGTCGTAAGACTTTTTTGCATCGGCAAAAGCTTGCTTGGTTTGGCCGCTTTGCACCCGTGCTTCAAAATAAACTCGCCAGCATTCAAAATCTTCAGTTCTACCTTCGCTGCGGCAACTAACGGCCGAATTATTGAATTTTTTATCCGGGCTACGAATCAAGTAAAGACCTCCAGCCGCCACACAGCCAAGCAAAAAAATTCCAGCTGGCACCATCCACCATTGCCACAGTTTTTGGATTTTTGATCGCCTCTTTTTCACGCTTCAAATAGTATATCATCTGAATGTTAAGCGTAAGCTGCTTGCATTTTTAGCATTTTATTGGTAAAATAACATCTGATGGGGCTGAATTTAAGCTCGACGTTGGACATTATCAGTTAGATTAGCAGGCCGGGGTGATCTGAACGTTATCCGGATCAAACCAAACAAGTGCAAAAGCATTTGACCGCGTAGCTAGTGCAGTGAAGGATTTCTTTGCTGTTCCTGCCTACGCAACAGCTGTAGCCTAAGTTGCCACAGCCGCATCCGGCACCACACCAGATAATGCTGGTATGCGCCATATATTCTGGTTGCGGACAATCATTGATCCGTAACATTGTCCTATAGACATATGGATCGCCATTTTTGTAAGATTTCGTTCGCTTCTTGCTTATAAAAATGTAAAACCAAGCGAAATAAGCCTGTAGAAACCTAATTAGATAATCTAGCGGACCCGGAGGGCAGATCTCCGGCAGCTCCACCAAATGAGCATTATCGATATTCGATAGTGCTTTTTTGTTCATTTTTCAAATGAGTGATAATATATTGAACCATGAAGGCAATACATAGGAATGAAGCTTTAATTCTTGGTTACGGGCTTTTTAGAAATCACACTGAAGAACCATGGTTCAGGTGCGGTGATATTAACCAGGCCATGACTAATGACGAAAATCACCCATATAAACCAATACCACCGGGGTCTTTTACATTAGTGCGTAATAGGCTTCGTGATGCCTCAATGATAGAAACTTGGCGTGGCGATTCAAATGGCCCAGGTGCTCCCTCAGAACACAGGTTTGTAAAAGTTACCGACTTGGGAGAGGAGTTATTGATTGGTGGGGTAATGTACATGGTCAGACACAAAGGGCTTACAGTCCCTGCAATACTGGAAATACCAGAAGCAATCAATGCATTTTTAGCTTATACAGAATTTGAAACTAGAATAGTCCAAGACATAATTGGAGTAGGGGGGTTAGCAATTTCTACTTCAATCGAATTGTAAATTTACAGATTTGTTTGAGGTTGGGGGATAGTTACGGCTCTGGGGAGTTTGGATGGTTTTACAAATACCCAGTAACAAATACCTGCCAGTGCCAAAACACTCGATGAAACAATCAGCGGCAGACTAAGTGTAATTGCCGCAACATAACCCGACATTATTGCAGGAATGCCTTGAGCTAAAGCTTCTAATGAACTATTAATACCCATGACTTCGCCCTGCCTTTCGGGCCCAGCTACGGCACTGACAATAGCCACCATATTTGCCATCACGGGTGCTACAAACATCGGAATGATTGGTGCGATAAGTAATAATTGGGTGGTATTGCTTGGTACAAACATTGCCAAAATTGCCAAAGCCATTCCAAACAGTGAATAGCCTACAACTTTATAACTCGAAAATCTTTTGGCAAGCAAGGGAACAATCACAGCTTGCATCAAAGCAATACATACACCGATATAGCTAAAAAAGTCTGCAATATTATTTGGTTTAAATAATAGTCTCTCTGCTAAAACTAGCCCGAAAAAGGTGGTAAAAAAAGTAAATCCACCGGTATTTAGAAATGTCGTGGCAAATAGTGGCCGCAGATCTGGTAACTTAAAAGCTTGAGCGATATTGTGGAAAGCTTGTGCCGGATGCAACTTAGCTTTAAGTGAACGTTTAAAGTTTGTCTCGGGCAAGACGAATAGCACTACCAAAACGTCAATGAGGGCAATTGCCGCCGCAAACCAGAATGGCGTTGCTGCGCCAAACCAACTAGGCGTATTCAAAATTTCTAAACTACCGATTTTTATAAATGGGATGTTAGGGGTAGCCAATCGACCACCCAAATATGGTCCCAGTACAAAACCAATACCAAACATCGCACCTACCAACCCATAATTACGAATTCGAGTTTTAGCACTGCTAATATCACCAATAACCGCCCTAGCCACCGCTATATTACCACCGGTAAACCCATCAATAATTCGACTAATAAAGAGCAGGGTAATATTTTTTTCTCGAACACCTACGGCAAACATTACATAACCAATAGCAGTACCCAATAAACTTAAAGCCAGCACTTTTTTACGGCCATGTTTGTCGCTTAATTCACCCAATAGTGGAGCAGCCAAAAAGATACACAAACTGTATATTCCACTTAGCCAACCAAGCATCACAAAACCATCTTGCATACTCCAGTGAGGCGGAATAACCTGCTGTGGACCCGGCAAGACAAGTAGGGTATAAATTGGTATCAAAATAGCCACACCGACTGCGTCGATAAATACAGTCAACAGGGCAGCAGGCAATGCTCTACCGGTAAGATTTTTTAGTTTTTCCAATTTTTCTCCTTTATTTAATTGTTAGCGTAGACATTCGTTTTGGGTGTAACGGCAACTGTGTTCGTGTAATTTTTCTAACAGCTCCCGAAGTTTCTGTTGATCTTTGCCGTTTATGTCATTAAACATCGGTGCGTGGTAACGATTTAATACCTCTGTGGCATTCAAGCTAAAGCGTTGACCTTTGTTGGTCAACACAGTCAAATGTTCGCGGCGATTCCTAGGGTTAGTTTTGGTTTGAAGTAGACCAAGACTTTTCATTAATTTAATTTGCCGGCTTATACTGGCCTCGGTTTGACCAAGCATGTCGGCGATTTGGCGCTGCCTAAGTTGTGGTTTATGTTCCAATACCATCATTATTTTAAACTGCGAGAACCCGATGCCCAGCTGTTCTTGCAGAACTTGATCGGAATGTCGCCCCAACACAAACGCTACATGTTGCAACAAATACCCTACATCCTCTTTTAAATCCATAAATATATTGTAGCCGAAAAATACTTAACACGTCAAGCTTTAAAACATTACTGTGGAGTGAGCGGTAAAACGTACAACTATAATAACCTATAGGTTATTATAGTTGTATATAAGGTTGATAAGGGGCATGTTGACTGTATACTGTAATCGTGGATACCATCAAACATACTGTGCTTTTTAATATACCTGCTAAAACACTTTTTGAAGCATGGTTAGATAGTAAAGAACACGGAAAAATGATCAATGGCAATGCAAAGATAAATCCAATTGTTGATGGAAAATTCTCAATTTGGGATGACTATGCTACTGGTGTCACGCTTGAAATCGACCCAAAGAATTATAAGATAGTCCAATCTTGGTGCGATAATTCATCTGATTGGCCAGAAGATCACATGAGCATTATCACTTTGCAGATAAAATCTATTGGTGAAAAAAGCTGTGAGCTATTTTTTGAGCACGCAGGGGTACCTAAAAAGAACCAAAAAGATATTGAGCAAGGGTGGAAAGATTATTATTGGCATCCAATGGCGAATTACTTCAAAGCTAAAAAAAGTTGATGCCAATCGTTTAAGCTTAGTTCCTGGGGGCGAGCATTGGTATTAATTTTGGCCATTCCTAATAGTACAGCTATTTCGGATTTTGATAAATTTAATCCACTAGATAGAGAATTTAGTAGCGTTTTTCTCCTGTTCGCAAAGCCAATTATTACTAACCTGAAAAAGCTTTTTTGATCAACATCTTCAAATAATACTTTGCCGCGTTTTTTAAGAATTAATATTTGTGAATCTACCTTTGGGGGTGGTAAAAAAAGCTTTGCCGGTATTACTTGCCCTACACTAACTTCGTAATAAAACTGACTTATCACACTGACGGCACTCATATGCCCCGGTTTAGCAGCCACGCGCTCGGCAACTTCTTTTTGGACGAGCAGGGCGGCAATAGCTGGCTTATGTTTAGATTCGGTAAGTATACGCAGCAAGTTAGCCGTAAGGTAGTAGGGAATATTGGCCACAATTTTGTATTGATTAGGTAGAGCAGAGAAGTTAAATTTACGAATATCCCCCTGCTCTACATGCAAACAAACGTCCCATTGTAGGGCAAATTGTTGACTAAGGTACTTAACGGCCTCGGGGTCAAATTCAAGTGCAAAAATATTAGTATCGCGTGCCATCAACTGCGCCGTTAGGTCGCCCATACCGGGACCAATTTCAAATATTTCGTCCCCTGCACTAACCCGTGCAGCATCGCACATTGCCTCTAGACTTGGCAGGTCGCGTAGCCAATGCTGCCCGAGATATTTTTTTGCCTGCATATATTTTTATCCTTAAAACTATTTACCTTTTTGCACACAAATGATCAATGCCAATTGTTAAATGATAAATGAAAATAACTACCACCAATGTCTGACAGACCAAAAATTATAGGCAGCTTCCCAGCTTCCGTAGCGTCCGATTGCGTAGCCACTGCACCATTTTAGTTGTGTTACCGGGTTGGTGCGCCAATCGCTACCTGCGCTAGCCATTTTAATTGCTGGGGTGGACTGGCATAGCCCAAAACCTAAGCTAGTTGCCGTTTCGGCTCCAGGGAATTTTTCTTGATAGTAGCTGGGGCAAAACCCTACCTGACCTTGCCATTTAGTTGGACACCAACCAGACTCACGACTGAGGATAAAATTAACATACGGGTAATCACCTGGCGCAATGCCTGCGGCAGCCATCCAGGCCGACTTGTCTTCGGGTATATAAATTGCTTTACCCCGAGCGGTTATTTGCCGGACTGGCGCCTGAATGGTAACTTCTTGAATTTTCGTGCGATTTACCTCTTGGCCATTAAGAGTTTCGAC
>JBBTTS010000003.1:9101-16435 GCA_038064135.1 Patescibacteria group bacterium
TTTTTTACCTGCCGAACCACGCTGCCTGACAATTATTGTCCCGAAAGATAAACTTGGATCGTCTATTATTTCGGTTGTATACGGCACAGTTTCTTCGACGCTTGCTACCTGTGACCCTGCTCTTACCACAAACACTTGAGTTGCTGGGCCAACAGGTGCTTCGGCCACTGGCTGTACACTGTCATCCGTCCCAAGTGCAATATTTTTTTCTTTTAAAAGTTCGCCAACCGTATTGGCGTGGGTCCTTACGGTGGCCTGTGTACCATACAGATTAAGCGAAACAGCCGTAGCCCGGTCGAGTACGATTTTTTCCCCAACAAAACTATCGCGCACAAAATTATCTATCGGTGCTTTTTCGACGATATCTTCCGGGTAAACTGTTACTCCTGCCTGAGCAGCCACAACTCGTGGACTAAGAGCCGCACTGTTAACAACTACTCGCTGAGTACCGTCTTCGACAATTACCGACCTTGCTCGGTACACGTTAATTCGAAACCCGTCTTCGACAATTGGTGTTTCTAGCTCAGGCTCAACTACATCACCTTCATGAATTGTTACACTAAGTCGTTGTAATAAACTTTCGACTGTTTCGGCGCTAGTGGGTAAAATTTTCTGATTACCTTCTATGGTCACATAAACAATGTGCGAACCTGCAGGTTGTAAACTGCGTCTACCAACGGTTAAAAGTCCTATCATTGTGGCTGAAATTAAAATAGTAAGGGTTACTGTAGGTACAGCAACTGGATGGTTTTTTAACCAATGAAGTATTATTTTCTTGCGTGATTTTTTAGCCATTATCAATTTATGCCCCTGAGCAAGTTGTTGGTCGCGCCTCTGTATGAGCCGCCTTATTGTAGCAGATTATCCCTGTTTACTCCACCTAGCCAGGATGGCTTTAGTGCTAATACAAAGTGATAAATTTATTAATTCATTCTTCGATACCCAACGAAAATCGGCAATTTCATGCCACTGTCTTACTATTTCCGGTTCAACGTTTAGGGAGTGCCTGAATACAAAATAATTCGTTTTATAATCATCTTGGAAAACTTTTATTTCACCGTAAACTTTTAGTTCTTCTGGGTGTGTTGATATTCCAAGTTCTTCAAATAGCTCGCGTCTAGCGGCACTTTTGGCTTCTTCGTTCCGGTGCAGCCCGCCCCCAGGCAGCGACCAGCATCCGTCACTTAGCCATCCTCGCACTAATAAAATTTTGCCAGCATGTTTCATAATGATTCTGGTTCTTGGGTGACGAGGAAAGTACCATCGCCGAAACGGCCAAGCCATTTTATGAACAAAAGTACCAATATTTATTACAAATTCAATTAATTTTTGCTTCACTGAATCTATTTTACCTCAAATAATTTCATAGTTTTTTTAGCGGCGCGAAGGCTATATTAATTTTTTTGCTTCCCTTGCCTTTAAAATAAATCACCGCATTATCGCCATCTAGTTCCATAACAGTTCCGATACCGAAGACTTGATGCTGCACACCATCCCCTTCTCCTAAATCTGGCACATATCGTGGTTCGTCAGCCGGAACATCATTTTTCGGTTGGGAAAACATTCGGTCAAATAATCCGCTATCATTTTGTTGTTGACCTCCGGGCATTTCGCTTAAAAATCGACTCGGTGGATTATGTTGCAAACCGCCGTAAAGCGAACGACTACTAGCGTGCAGCATGTAAAGCTCTTCGCGGGCACGCGTCATGCCTACATAACATAGCCGCCGCTCTTCTTCCATCTCTGACTGGCTGTAGAGTGCCCGACTGTGTGGAAATACTGTTTCTTCCAACCCAAGCATAAACACAACCGGAAATTCCAAACCCTTGGCGGCATGAAGCGTCATCAACGTAACTGCATTCGACGATGAATCGTGGCAATCTATGTCACTAATGAGTGCCATTTCTTCTAAAAATCCTGCCAGCCCTAAATCAGCATAGTCCTGTGTCACTCCCACCAGCTCACGGACATTTTCTTGGCGTGATTCGCCCTGCGGCGTGCCATCATTTAGATAAGCGTAATAATCAATCCGCCTCAATAAACTGTCGACCAGACCAGGCAGGTTACTATCATCCAATATTGCCCTTAAACTTGTAAAAATATCATTTAACTCAATCAGGGATTTGACCGCCTTTGGCGTTAAACCTGGGCAGTCGACGACACTTTCAAGTCCTTCCTGTAAAGAAAACCCGTTCGAATTTAGCCACGATCGAAATATTTGCAGCGATTTTGCGCCTACACCGCGGGCCGGAACATTTACAATTCGCTCAAAACTGACCGAGTCGTTGGGCTGATAAAGTAGCCTCAAGTAGGCCATAACATCCTTGATTTCTTTACGGTCATAAAATCGTTGACCACCCACAATTCGGTATGGCACACCGTAACGAATAAATTGCTCCTCAATTGCCCGGCTTTGAGCGTTGGTTCGATATAAAACGGCAAAATCGTTCAGCCGACTTAGACCTGCGTCGACCGAGTTTTGGACGTGACGAATCACCGCTTCGGCTTCGGCGCGTTCACCGTTTACCGTGATTATCTGAACTGGTTTACCTTGCCCGGCCTCAGTCCAAAGTTTTTTATCGGAGCGAACGGTATTTTTTTCGATAACACTCTGGGCAGCGTCTAATATAGATTTTGTACTGCGATAATTTTGCTCTAGCTTTATGATTGCTGCTTTGGGATAATCGCGTTCAAAATTCAAAATATTTTTAAAGTCGGCACCTCGCCAACTGTAAATGCTCTGATAATCATCCCCAACTACTGCGATATTTTGAACTTTATTGGTCAATAATTTAACGAGTTTATACTGAGCGGCATTGGTGTCTTGATATTCGTCAATAAGTACGTATTTAAATTGTTCTTGCCATTTTTCACGAATCTGAATATTTTTGCTTAACATGTTAACTGTTTTTACAATCAAATCATCAAAATCCAATGCACCGTTTTCTTTCAGTACTTTTTCATAATTTGGATAGACTTTGGCTGCCGCCTGATGCACCGGCCCACTTCCTAAATTAACAAATTCGCTTGGCGGAATTAAATCATTCTTGGCACTGCTGATCAAACTGGCTAGAAGTTTTGGTGAGCAGGTTTTTTCGTCGAGCATCAAAGTTTTGCTAACTTGTTTAACGGCGGCCAAACGATCGGCTTCATCAAAAATTACAAAATTTCTAGGTACCCCTGATTCCTCGCCGTCCTGACGGAGCAACCGAACACAAATGCTGTGAAAAGTTCCCATAAATGGTAAAAACGAGCGATTGTCGGCATTTTCACCCATTAATTTTGCCACGCGTTCACGCATTTCACGAGCGGCCTTGTTAGTAAAAGTCACTGCCAAAATATTAAAGGCTGTAGCTTTTTTAGAAGCTATTAAATAAGCAATTCGATGTGTTAGAGTTTTGGTTTTACCACTACCAGCACCAGCCAAAATTAAAAGCGGCCCTTCAGTGGTTTCTACAGCCCGTCGTTGTTCAGAATTTAAACCTATTAATAAGTCTTCTAACACTTGTCTATTTTAACAAGAATCTACAGTATTCGGGCAGTTTTAATTGCTTTCTCGACTATATCGAGCACACTCGTCGCGGCGGCTGTTATTTCGTAAGAAAAATATAATCCGTCACCATTCTCACCCTTGATAAGATAGTAGTAAACGGTCGAGCCTTTAGCTGGGCCGATTCCATCAGGTTCTTCGGAAACTACTTGCTTGTAACGGTTGACTGTTTTGCCGCCATCGGTTTGAAAAGCAGTGGCTTCGAACTGGGCAAAATCGCTTGCGCTTCTTGTTTTTGAGTCATAGACAGCTATAAAGCAGCATATGCCGTCCCGACCACCGGTGGTTTCTTTGATAATCGCTTTGGTGCCTTTTTTATAAATCAATAGATCACCAAACACCACATCGACATCAGAGTCAGTCTGCTCTGTCAGCGTCCATCCATCTGGAACTCTAAAAGCTAATTTTGTGCCTTTGTATTCTAGCCATAAGTCGGTCTCTTTTGGGACCTCTGCTGGTTTTGATTCAACAGCCGGTGACTGGGCCGGTTGAGGCTGGAGTTCAATCTGTACTGGTGGTAATTCTTTAAAAAATTCAAATGGCAATTTAAGATTATTCTTTACAATTTTGGCGTCTAACAACACATAAAACGCAGCAGCTCCGAAAATTAACACTAAAACCAAAGTACTGATAATAATTCCTTTTCGTTGTGCGGGTGGTGTACTTATTGGTACGAAGTATTTTTTATCTTCGATTAGTTTTTGGATTTTTTCACTTTGTGCTTTTTCCTCGGGCGAGGTCCCGGATTTCTTTTTACTGGCTGCTCGGTCGGCTAGTTCGTCAACAATTGCCGAATCTCCGGCTAATTCTTCTAGAGGTGGTGATTCGCTGCTTTTTTCGGGTTCCTCAGATTCGCTTTCGTCATTTGCACCAACTTCAGCTTTTAATTCTTCTGATGGCTGGATTGTTTTAGTACCACGGACTTTTGTGGTCAGAATTTCGGTTGGTTTATCTAACTCTGGAGATTCGGCGTCGTCTTGGTTGGGCTGAGCAATAATGCTATCTTTTATAATTGATCTATTACCAACTATTACCGGCTTTGACGTTGCCGGTGCAGCTGCTTTGCCGGGCTTAGATACATCAAAAACTGTCTTCTGGTTCTTACTCGCCACCTTTTTCTCCCCTTTCGTGCTGCAGACGGTCGGCTGCGGCTACAATTCCGCTAAATTCTTCGTAATTAAGGCTAGCTCCGCCAACCAAAAGCCCGTCTACACCATTTGTTGCCATAAGGCCATAAGCCGTAGAGGCATTGGCGCTACCGCCGTATAATATTCGAACACGCTCGGCAACATTGCTACCGTACAGATGCCGTAGATTATTACGAATAGATTTGGCAGCACGGGCAATATTGTCAGGGGTTGGGGTCTCGTGGTGCATATAATCATGGCCATGACTTAGTGCCCAAACTGGCTCATATGCCACCACCACATTTTCGGCATCTTCTGACGTTAAATTGCTAAATGCTGTGGTGATTTGATCTTGCAAAACTTGCATGGTTTCTTTGTCGATTCGCTCTTGCTTGGTTTCTCCGACACACAAGATTGGCGTAATTCCATTGCGAATTGCCGCCGCCATTTTGTCGCGCACGGTATCTAGGCTTTCGCCAAATTTGTATCGCCTATCAGAGTGGCCAACTATAACGTAATGAACAAGGTCTTGCAGCATGGTAAAGCTGACTTCGCCGGTAAATTGGCCTTCGTCTACGTGATAGGCATTTTGAGCAGCCAATCGGAATTTACGGCGATCCATCTGCACGCTTAAAGGCTGCAGGTGCAATAAGCTTGGTGCTAAAACCACCTCAATATCGCGGTGAATTTTTATACGTTCGCTTAATCGATGCAATAACATACTCCCCTGGTAAACATTAAGGTGCGTTTTCCAGTTGCCGACAATGAGTGATTTTTTCATAAGAAGCTTCCCGAATTTTTACTAAGGAAAAGAGCAGCCAAAGTGTCGGATTCATTCCGCACCTTGCGCAATGAGAAAAACCATAGGTTTGTTTCATGACTTTTCCAATTGCCCACAATTAGTACTTTTTTCATAATTCTTGTGCTTATTGTAGCATCCTAGCCATCTTTATTCAGCAAAGCTTCTACACCTGGCAGAGCTTTGCCGCTCATTAGTTCCATACTTGCCCCACCACCAGTCGAAACATGATTAAAACTTTCGGTTAATTGTCGCTGTTCGATATAGCCAGCAGTATCACCACCGCCCACAACCACGAAAGGCTTATGCCCATATTCGCCTAATAAAGCTTCGATTAATATTTCGGTACCGTGGGCAAAAGGTCCAATCGGACCATCAACTGCCGGCGTTTCGGTTACGCCCAAAGTTCCGTTCCAGATTACTGTTTCGGCGAGCTGTATGCCACCAGCGATAAAAGCCCCACTAAATGGACCGACATCAACAATCATTTCGTCTTCTGAAACCTGAGCGGCTTTAGCGGGCGGCTTATTGGGGTAGTTTTCAAGAGTGGCGATAACGTGTGCATCCCAGTCGACAATTCGAGTTTGGGCAGTTTTTTCTAAACTAGTGGTCGCCACGCCGTCTTGTGGTAAATACAATATAAATCTTTGCTGGGCCGCTTTGGCACGAGCTTTTTCAATAATTTCTTTAGCTAGCGGAACTTCGTTTGGTTCGGCCAAACTCTTACCGATGTTAATGCCTTCTGCCAGTAAAAAAGTATTGGCCATGCCACCGCCCACCACTACAAAGTCAGCAATATCAACAAAGCGTTTTAAAATTTCAATTTTGTCAGATATTTTCGCACCACCGATAATTGTCATTAGTGGTCTTCCAGGATTTTCCATGACATTGGTTATGGTATCGACTTCTTTTTCTAGTAATAACCCCGCGACTGCTGGTAGGTAGTGAGTAACCGCATCAGTACTTGCATGGGCACGGTGCACTACGCCGAACCCGTCCTGTACGAATATCTCGGCAAGTTCGGCTAATTGGCGGGCAAAATCTTCATTATTTTCTTCTTCTTCTTTGTGATAGCGTAAATTTTCTAGTAACAATACTTGGCCATTTTGCAGCGAATTTACAGCATTCTTTGCCGTATCACCCACGCAATCCTCGGCAAATTGAACAGATTGATTAAGCAACTCACCAAGACGTTGAGATACGGGCTTTAGCGTGCATTTAGGGTCGTTTGGTGACTGTGGCCTACCTAGATGCGAGCAAATAACTACCCGGCAATTTTGCTGCAGTAAATATTCCACGGATGGTAGGGATTTTTTAATACGATAATCGTCACGAATTGTGCCATCATCAGCAATTGGTACATTATAGTCAGCCCGGAGAAGCACCGTTTTGCCAGCCAAGTCATATTCACGAATTGTTTTTTTATAAAACCCCATCCCACCCCTTTACCTAAAGTTAGGTCTAGTCTAACATACGTACTTTAATCGTGTCAGTCGTCCCCACCACCCCAGCATATTTTCCCGAAGCAGTAACAATCATGTCACCTTTTTTAAACAATCTTCGCTCGCGAAGCCAGTTTGTGAGATTCGTTGCAGCGAATTTATCAATTGGCCGTACGTATGATTTCACACCATATACCAGAGCTAGTTGCTGAGCCACCCGAACACTGGCGGTTACGGCAATAATAGATTTGTCGGGACGCCAGCTGGCAAGTTGCAAGGCCGTAGCACCACTGGCTGTTTCGGCAACAATTGCTTTTGCGTTTATTTGCTCCCCTAAACGGATTACTGCCGAACTAATAGCCACTTGGTGGCTTACATTATCTTTTTCACTCAAACTTGTGTGGTTAGAGCGCTTG
>JBBTTS010000004.1:0-29307 GCA_038064135.1 Patescibacteria group bacterium
ATGCTATCAGGACCCTTCAACTTATTGTTGATTATTTGAAATCAGCTATTGTAACTGGTCAATCAAAGCAAAAGTTAGTTGATGACCAAAAACCAAAAACGCCGGACGAAGCTGAAAAACCCGTTGAAGTTGAAAAGGAGGATAAATAAGGTGGCTCTAGACATCAAGGAGATTAAAAGACTAAAAGAGCTAACTGGCGTAGGGTTAACGGATGCAAAAGCTGCACTAGAAGAAGCCAATGGGAATTTCGATAAAGCTCTTGAAGCGATGTGCAAAAAAGGCCTGACCAAGGCCGAAAGGCGAAGTGAACGCGAGGCCCGCAGCGGTGTTGTAGGCAGTTACAATCACGATGGCCGGATTGGCGTGCTAGTAGAAGTTAACTGCGAGACCGATTTTGTAGCTCGCAACGAAGTTTTTACTCATTTCGTTAAGGATATTGCCATGCACATTGCTGCTAGCAATCCTGAATTTGTTAGTGTTGATAGCGTACCTGACGAAGCAAAAAAAGCTGCTCGTACTGAGTTTACCGAAAAAGCTAAAGCCGAAGGCAAGGCAGACAAAATGCTCGATAACATTGTTGAAGGTATGCTAAAGAAGCACTTTGCTGAACGTTGCCTGTTGGAGCAGCCGTTCGTAAAGAATCCCGATCTATCGGTCGGAGACTACGTTAAAGAGCATATAGCCAAACTTGGTGAAAATATTGTAGTTAGTCGCTTCAGTAGAATAGCTCTTGGTGAAATTATATAAAATTTTTTGGATAAATCATGTTAAAGAGTGAATTTGAACCATGTGATAAGTGTCCGATCGTTAAGTTGATCGCTGATGATAATCTTGTAATTGGCAATAGTGCTATAGAATCAGTTATAAGATGGAATAATGGCGAAATTGGGCCGACACAACCGTTATCTTTTTCGTCTGAAGCGTCTGCTTGTGCGGTGGCATGCATACGGATATGTTTCAGTAATGAAACAGTGTTTACGGACAAAAACTTGTTAGGTGACTACTACTAAGAAACTACGTTTAGCCTTATACTAAAAGTGATATTTAACGAGGGGAAAATATGTCGCAACAGCAAGCCGTAGACACTGCAAAATTAAAGTTTACAAACGCAACTGACCATTTGCAAGAGGAACTAAAGAAACTGCGAACTGGCCGAGCGCACCCCAGCATGTTGGAAGGTGTTATGGCAGAAGCGTACGGCACACCAATGCCCTTAATACAACTTGCAACTATTACTACGCCCGAATCTCAGCTGATTCAAATTAGTCCCTTTGATCCAAATAACATCGAATCAATAACTTCAGCAATTAGGAATAATCAGTCGCTTGGGTTGAATCCAACAGATGACGGCCGTGTAATCCGCGTACCAATACCACCACTTACCGAGGAACGGCGCCGAGAAATTGGCAAACAGGTAGGTGTAAAGCTAGAGGAGTGTATGATTAGCATGCGAAACGTCAGACACGAAGCCATGGATGCAATAGATAAAGCCAAGAAAGATAAACTAGTAGGCGAAGATGAAGCCAAAAGATTAACTCAACAAGTTGACGAAATTATGAATACCTCTAAATCCGAAGCTGAAAATATCGCCAAAACCAAAGAATCCGAGATAGTTAGTCTATAATCAATAATGGTAATTCAAGGTGTGAACACTATATTTGCAAAACAATTTGATGCACCTGATACACCTAGAACACAATCTGATAAACGTTTATATAACCCGTTAGTTGTGTTATAAATTAAATTTTTTGATACATCATCTATGTTTTTGTGAGTATATAAGTTAGTTCCACTATTTAATTTAGCAATCCACGCCTGTCTACCGGCTCTTCCTGTTTTGTATAAGTCGAGCTGTTGCACGGGATTTACTACTACGGTATCAGTAACGTTAGCTGCCACCAATACTTTAGCTGCCGTAACTTGACCCTTTTGTTTTGGACTAACAGCCGCTAGTTCATCTTTACATGACTGATTATCGAAATTAGTTCCGGTCGAACAAAATACTGCGACTGCTGCATTTTTTACACTACTAGGCAATAAGCCTGGCAAATCCAATGGACCTCCATGAGACACAGCGCAAACTACATCAGAATTATTAGCTGCAGTCATTAGGGCTAATTGAGCTCCAGCTGAAGTCCCTAGGACACATTTTTTTGCTAATGGTTTCCAGGCTTTAATTCTTGAATATGTTTGAAGAACTGAGCTCAAAGCGCCTTTCGATGGATGATAATCGATGTTAATTGTCTGCCATCCGATATCACTCCAATTTTTAGCTTCATTTCTGGGCAAAGGCTGAATGGCATGGACCGGCGAATCTCCAGCAATCCAGCCCCCTCCATGCACGACCATCATTATTCCCTTTGGTGCTGTGTTCAAGAAGGTTCCAGATGGATAATTTATTTCGTAGTAAGGTTGGCTATTTGCAGCGGATTGTGTATTTATATGGTCATATCTTAAAACATATGCAATCACACCTTTTGGCGAAGCATAATCATAGGGCGTTTTTACACCTGTCCCGTATGATATGTATGTATTATTTAAAGACAGTGAACTTTTGATACTTTCCAGAGTTGTAGTAAGCATATGCGATGCTGGACCGGGTGTATTTGTACCGCTGGTATTTATCTGTTTATAAAGTTGATACAGCGGAATGGATCCCGGGGTTTGCTCCATAAATCCATAACCTAGAATATTGGACTCTGTTCCGGCTGACGGGTTGATACCACAACCTTTGTAGTCTTTCCATTTTGTTGTACCAATTAATGAAGCCCTTTCTGTAGCACTTGAAGTTATCGTGTGAATGGATTGCGAAGTGTTTTCTAAGCAGTAAATAGGAATAGTTCCCGGAATTTGTCTGTCGTATACCCAAGATTTATTATCATCTATACTGTAATCTGCCCAATTAACTTGTTGTTCCACCCATGCGTTACTCGCCACTAGGTAGTCAACTACAGGCTTTGAAGTTGTGGTAATTTGATCAGAAGTACCAACTACATTGTTCAGTCGATAGACTTTTATTAGCTTAGGTGTACTACTTGCTTCTACTTGTCTTACTTTTGCTCTTTGACCAAGATAAGAAGCTACAGTAAGAAAAATACCAAGAATAATTAAACTAGAAACAATTTGCTTAAATGTTAGAGGAAATATTGAAAATTTTAATTTTTTGCTTCTAGATTTTTTTTTGGGGTTCAACTTTTTTATATTTTTCGATGACTTAACTATAGATTTTTTCATACTTTTATTATGCTTATGTATTTTATTATTGCAATAGCAAAAAAAGTTATTAATTATTTAAATTAATCAACAGTAAAGTACTTAATAAGTCATGGAGTGAATACTACATTTGAATTACAATTTGTTGACCCAGTAACTCCCAATACGCAATCTACTAATTTTTTTTGTAACCCATTGTTCGTATCGTGAATGAGGTTTTTCGATACTGAGTCAATATTTTTATGCGTGTATAACAATGTGCCGGTGTTTAGCCGTGCTGTCCAATTTTGTCTACCGACTCGGGCTTGGTTAAATGAATCTAGCTGTTGAACTGGATCTGAAACAATTGAATCAAATTTATTTGCAGCAATTAAAATCCGAGCATTGATATTTGAGGCAATTCGAGCCGGACTAACACTTGCGAGCTGATCTAAGCAGCCTTGGTCGTCAAGATCTGTACCGGGAGTACAAAAGACCATAGCTGCGGCGTTTTTAACTGAACCTGCCTGTAATGTTGGTAAATCCAATGGTCCGCCGTGTGAAATTACACATTTAATATCCGAATTAGATGCTGCTGTCAACATAGACAATTGAGCCCCAGCTGATGACCCCCAAATGCATTTTGAGAGCTGAGGTCTCCAGTATTTAATTTTTGAATATGTGGATTTTACAGAATCTAGAGCTTTTCTTCCGGGATGATAGTCAATATTAATTGTTTGCCAACCTTGATTATTCCACCATATTGCTTCATTTCTCATTAACGGTTGCAATACTAATCCAGGATTATCTCCATTAACCCAACCGCCACCATGAACTAAAATCATTAATCCTTTTGGGTATTTATTTATAAATTCTCCAGAGGGATATCCAATTTCATAGTATGGTTGATCGATATTACTCGAACTTGTATCAACATGCTCATACCTTAATAAGTATCCAATATTACCGGAAGGTGCTTGTAAATTATAAGGAGTCTTGATACCGCTTCCGTAAAACTGATAACCGTAGTTTGCTACTAAACTATCTGCTGTAGACTTGATCATTGTAGTAATTACTATTGACGAATCATTAGGAACATTAGAGCCAGAATTGTAAGAAGGTTTGTACAACTGATATATTGCACCCGCGCCAGGGGATTTTTCTCTGAAAGAATAGCCTAAAATGCTTGTTTCGTTACCGTATATATCGGTTCCGCAGCCAATGAAATTTATCCAATTAGGATTGGACAGTAATGAATTTCGTTGGTTTAGATCAGATGTTATGAAATGTATAGACTGGGATGAGTTGTATAAGCAATAAAGTGGTAATGTTCCAGGGATGATTCTGTCATATACCCACGATTTATTGTCGTTTATTGATGTATCAGACCAGTTTATTTGTTGTTCAACCCAACTATTTGTTGCAACTAATTGATCGGCTTTGTTCCTAGATGTTGTTAATAATTGATCGTTTTTTCCTGAAACATTATTTAGTCTAAATACTTTATTTAATTTCGGGTTTGAGCTAGCTGTTGCGATTTGTGGACTTATACTGTTAAAAATTGCTAAAATTAACGATAGATTAATCAAAGTGACAAATAGCTTATTTTTTATATACATAACAAGTCTTTCAAATCAATTTTCAATGTAAATATACAATAAAAATACAAAAGAATCAAATTTTTTAAAGATGTTATAATTACTTCCACATGTTACAAAGTTTACCGAATCACGTTGGAATAATTTTAGACGGCAATCGTCGCTGGGCAAAAGCTCGTAATCTACCCACACTGGAAGGGCACAGAATTGGGGCTGAAAACTTTAAAAAAATTGTTCACTTAGCATTTGACAGAGGTGTAGCTTGCTTATCGGCGTTCATATTTTCTACAGAAAATTGGTCGCGAACTGACGAGGAAGTTGGCTATTTAATGAATCTAGTAGTAAAAGCCTTTGAAGAATATCTTGAGGAATTTCACGAACGCGGTATAAAAATTGTCATTTTGGGAAGGCGTCAAGGTATTCGTAAAAAAGTCTCGGAAGTTATTAAACGAACTGAAGAGCAGACTAAAAATAATTCAAACGGTACCTTAGCGCTTTGTTTTAACTATGGGGGCGAACAAGAGTTAGTTGATGCTGTCGATTTAATACGGAATAAAAATGATAATAAAATTACAATACAGGACATACGACAAAATTTATATCACCCCGAAGTCCCGAATTTAGATTTGATGATTCGCACCTCAGGAGAAAAACGTACTAGCGGATTTATGTTAGCGCGTGCAGCGTACGCTGAATTATATTTTTCTGATAAACTTTGGCCAGATTTTAATGAACAAGATTTAGATATCGCGCTTACCGACTATAGAAGTCGCGTACGGCGCTTCGGAGAATAAAAAATGTCACTATTACTTATATTGGGCATTATACTTTTTATAGGATTGGTTATTGTACATGAATTAGGACACTTTTTGGTTGCTAGAAGATACGGTGTCGAGGTAGAAGAATTCGGATTAGGTTTTCCGCCTAAAGCAAAGTCGCTGGGGTTCAAAAACGGAACAGAGTACACGCTTAATTGGTTACCTCTCGGTGGTTTTGTACGCCTGAAGGGTGAACATGACTCCGCAAAAGGAAAGGGCGCATATGGTTCTGCCAGTTTACCAAATAAGATGAAAATCA
Organism: Patescibacteria group bacterium; assembly: GCA_038064135.1. Taxonomy (GTDB): domain Bacteria; phylum Patescibacteriota; class Saccharimonadia; order Saccharimonadales; family OMJO01; genus JBBTTS01. Next base: position 5,868 of record JBBTTS010000004.1, read on the forward strand.
TGGTTGCTGGAGTTGCGATGAACCTTTTAACGGCATTTTTTATACTGACTGCCTTGTCGTGGATAGGTACCCCTCAACTTGTTGAAAATCAATTTAATGTACAAGGTGATAGTAGGGTGGTACGAAGAGACGTTTTAGTTGCATATGTAGAGCCAGATTCTCCAGCCGAAATAGCCGGGTTAAAAATACGTGATCAACTTACAAGTATAGGTACGGTTGAGCAAGGTCAATCTACGATCCAAAGCCAGGAACAATTGCCGGATATAACAAAAAAATATGCTGGAAAGACAGTTATTGTGCAATTTAGGCGACAAGGAATAAAAGAATTACAAAAAACTGAGTTAACTCTACTAAGCCAAGGTGAAATAGACACAAGTAATAGCCAAAAAGGCTATCTTGGTATAGCCCCTAACGAATACGTTTTAAAAAGAAGTACTTGGTCCGCCCCAATAAATGCAATTGGTACAATTGGCCAATTTACTAGTTTAACACTAAAGGGGCTGGGCAAGGCCTTATCAAGTCTGGTTTCGGGAAATGCCAGTCAAGCATCCGAGCAGGTGGCTGGACCGGTAGGTATTTTTGTTCTGATTAGTGACGGAACTGGCCTCGGTATTGAATTCATCTTAATGATTATTGCAATTATTTCACTCACTTTAGCGATTATGAATGTGTTACCAATACCAGCACTAGATGGTGGAAGGTTATTTGTAACATTAATTTTTCGAGTGATTAAAAAACCGCTCAAGGTTGGGGTAGAAGACCGAATTCACGGCACTGGTTTTGCCATACTAATGTTGTTATTTGTTGTAATAACTTTTGTAGATATTCGGCGCTTTTGGTAATAAAATGGTTCAACTTGACTGGCCAAAAATCCTAAAACCTACTCCTGTAAGTAACCTTTTGGCAGTTATTGTACAAATTCTTAGCGCGTTTTTTATTTATTTATCATCACAATTTTTTGGACTTTTATTGTTCTCGGCGTATTTGATGCTAAGTGAAGGCTCTTTAGCTAATTTTGAAACCTTAGCAAATTCAATTTATGGGCAATTTACCATAAGTCTAATGATAAACGGCCTTGTGCTAGCAGAGTTGCGGTTGGCACTAAAATGGACGAGATTACGCTTTAATGACATTGGCTGGCGTGCACCTACATTTCGGGATGCATGGTTGGCAGCAGCCGGATTTACGGTTTATTTTCTAATCTATATTTTTATATATGATTTTGTTAATAAATATATTTCACAGGTAGACGTAGGCCAAAAGCAACAAATTGGCTTTGAATCGGCCAGTCAAACCAGTGAACTTGCTTTAGTTTTTGTGAGTTTGGTAATTCTACCGCCAATAATTGAAGAACTACTTTTCAGGGGATATTTATATGGTGGTTTGAGGTTCATTGGAAAAATTAAAGCAGCAGTTATTGTAAGTATTTTGTTTGCGGCTGCTCATTTGCAATTGGGCAGCGGCGCACCGCCACTATGGATTGCGGCAATAGATACAGGTTTGTTGTCACTTTTTTTGGTATATCTTAGGGAAAAATCGGGTGGAATAATGGCCCCAATAGGACTACACATGATCAAGAATTGCCTTGTGTTTGTGTCAATATTTATTGTCACTTAAAAACAATCAATAAGATGTTACAATTAGCAATATGCGAATATCAACAGCTTTTATCAAAACACTTAAAAATGTACCGAGTGACGAAGTTGCTACAAATGCTCAGCTGCTGATAAAGGCAGGTTTTATTCACAAAGAAATGGCGGGTGTTTACTCATATTTAACTTTAGGTATTCGGGTTTTAGAAAAAATTAAAAAAATTGTCCGCGAAGAAATGAACGCATTAGGTGGTAATGAGATAATCATGACCAGTTTACAGAGAAAAGAGTTATGGGAAAAAACCGATCGCTGGGACGACCAAAAAGTAGACGTTTGGTTTAAATCCGAACTAAAAAATGGTACACCAGTTGGTTTTGGATGGTCACACGAAGAACCGATTACCGACATGATGCGTCACTATGTAAATAGTTATCGCGACTTGCCGATTTATGTGTATCAATTTCAGACCAAGCTCCGAAATGAACTTAGAGCAAAAAGCGGTATTATGCGCGGTCGTGAGTTTGTAATGAAAGATATGTATTCGTATACAACAATCGAAAAACTACACCAAAAATTTTACGACCAAACTATTGATGCCTACCACAAGGTATTTCAACGGGTTGGAATTGGCGAACAAACATATCTTACCTTTGCTTCTGGGGGTGCCTTCACGCAGTTTAGTCACGAGTTTCAGACAATCTGTGAGGCCGGTGAAGATACAGTTTTTATTCATAAGAAAAAGAAATTGGCCATTAATCAAGAAGTCTTAACGGACGAAGTTATGAAGCAACTTGGTGTTTCACGCGATGAACTACAAGAAGCCAAGACCGCTGAAGTTGGTAATATATTTTCCTTCGGTGAAACCAAAGCCAAGCAACTTGGCTTGCAATATATAGACGAACAAGGTAATCATCAACCGGTAATTTTGGGATCATATGGAATTGGCATAACTAGGTTAATGGGTGTGATAGCTGAAATGTACCACGATGACAAAGGTCTCATTTGGCCCGATGCCGTGGCACCAGCCAAAGTTTATTTAGTCAGTCTCGGCAGCGATAAGCCTGTCCTGGACGAAGCAAACAAACTTTACGAAGAGCTTAACAATTTGGGAATAGAAGTAATTTATGACGATCGTGACGGGCGGCCAGGTGAGAAATTTGCCGACTGCGACCTCATGGGTATTCCCTATAGGTTGGTTGTAAGCACAAAAACTTTAAAAGACACCAAATATGAGATAAAAAGGCGCAACGAACTCGACTCAATGCTAGTTAACAAAGACGAATTAATAAAAGTGCTGGACACTACCAAATAGGTTGCTATAATATTCCCGTTCAGAGAGACCAAAACCGACTAAAACGTTATTTTTGATAATTAAAGGATAAATCACAATGAAAAAGCAGTTCCATCTGACTAAACAGGGTATTGAGGAATTAAAAAAAGAGCTTAAAACTCTGATTGTTCAACGCAGGCCAATTGCTCAGCGCATCAAGGATGCTCGTGAATTTGGTGATTTAGCCGAAAATGCCGAGTATAGTTCGGCCCGTCAAGAACAGGAAAAGCTGGAAATGCGTATTAGCGAGATCGAAAATATTTTGCTTAATGTAGAAGTTATCTCAAAACCAAAGGGTGACAACAAAATACAGTTGGGTTCAACTATTCAACTCAAAAATGATGACGGTAAGATCAAAGAATTTCAAGTAGTAGGCACAGTTGAAGCAGACCCCCTAAACGGCAAGATTAGTGATGAATCACCAATCGGCAAAGCATTACTTGGCAAAAAACTCGGTGAAATAGTCGAAATTAAAACTCCTGCCGAAACGGCCGAATACAAAATTACCGAAATCGGCTAGATTTCACCAAAAACCACTACCTTGGTTAGTAGAAATCCTATATCCTATATATTATGGCTACACTTAAAGATTATCGTGACGAACGATTACGCAAACTTGACCAGCTAAAAAAACTCGGCATAAACCCATATCCAGCAAATACCAGCCGCACCCACTCTTGCTGCGAAATTAACGAAAAATTTAGCGATTTAGAAGGCCAGCCCGCAACGGTGGTCGGGCGGATTAAGGGAATCCGAAAATTCGGTAAGATTGCTTTTATTGTCTGCGCTGATGCCAGCAGCCAACTGCAGTTATTTTTTCGTGAAGGCGGCATTAGCCAGCCCGATCACTCTAACAGTGAACTAGCTATGGAACATTTGCCACTACTTGATACTGGTGATTTTATTGAAGCATCAGGAATTGTAATTAAGACGCAAACTGGTGAGATTTCGTTAGAAGTAAATAATTTAAGATTATTGACAAAATCTTTACGCCCGTTGCCAAGTACTGTTGATGGATTTACAAATAAAGAAGAGCGTTTCCGTCGTCGATACATCGACACGAATGTTAATAAAGATGTGTATGAACGCTATATTCGCCGTAGTAAATTTTGGCAGGCAACGCGCGACTTTTTAAACGAACGAGAGTTTAATGAGATAAACACTCCTGTACTGGAACATACCACCGGAGGTGCAGACGCTAATCCGTTCGTAACACATATGGATGCACTAGACGAGGATTTTTATTTGCGCATAAGCCATGAATTACCTCTTAAACGGTTGGTTGGTGGTGGATACGAAAAAGTTTATGACATTGGCCCTCGGTTTAGAAACGAAAATTACACTGAGGAACATTTGCCAGAGCACATTGCCATGGAGTGGTATTGGGCGTACGCCAACTGGCAAGATGGTATGAAGCTCATGGAAGAACTATTTTCATATGTACTTGGAAAAACATTTGGTTCACAGAAGTTCAAGGTGCGAGATTTTGAGGTAGATTTTTCAAAACCATGGGCAAAGCTAGATTATCAACAAGTAATTCGTGACGAATATGGCATTGATGTGTTTGAATGCACGCTTGAGCAAGTACAAAAAGCTCTGCATGACCATAAATTAGAAGTTGAAAAATCTGATAACTTGGCAAGGGGAATCGACAAACTTTGGAAGCGAATCCGTGCCAGCCATGCCGGCCCTTCTTGGCTAATTAATACCCCACTATTTATCAGCCCGTTAGCGAAATCAAACCCTAATGATCCTAATACAGTCCAGCGATTCCAAGCTGTTGTTGCCGGCAGCGAGATATGTAATGGTTACTCAGAGTTGAACGATCCAATAGATCAACTAAATCGTTTTACCGAACAGCAAAATATGAGAGATGCCGGTGACGCTGAAGCACAAATGCTTGATATAGACTTTGTAGAAATGTTGGAGTACGGTATGCCACCTACGTGTGGATTGGGCTTTTCGGAAAGGGTTTTTTGGATATTTGAGGGCGTTACTGCCCGCGAAGGTGTTCCATTCCCGCATCTCCGACGTGAAGTTGACCAAGTCACCAAATCCATCTACCCTGATCTACGTCTTGAGTCGTAATACCATAATAGGTATACTAACTGATTATGATTGAGGTAAATAACGTAACCAAAGTTTATGGTAAAAAGCAAAATACCTTTATGGCCTTGGATAACGTTAATTTTCAGTTAAGCGAAGGCAGCACAGCAGCAATTATAGGCAAGAGCGGTTCTGGTAAAAGTACACTAATGCATGTTATGAGTGGACTTGATCACCCTACATCCGGCAGTATTGTTATGCAAGGCAAAGAACTTCACGAATTAAAATCCAAAGCTATGGATGCGTTTCGTGCGCGTGAAATGAGCTTTATATTTCAAGCTTTTTTTGTAGAACCCAATCAAACTGTGTATCAAAATGTTTTATTGCCACTCGAAATTGCCAACACTCCGCGCCGAAAGCGTAAAAAAATGGTACTAGAAGCTTTAAAAGCAGTTGATTTAACTGACAAGATTGACAGCAATGCTAATAATCTTTCTGGTGGTCAAAAGCAACGTCTAGCAATTGCTAGATCAATCGTAAATAAACCTAAATTAATTTTTGCTGATGAGCCAACCGGTAATTTAGATAGTTCAACCGGAGATATGATCATTGATTTATTATTTTACCTAAATAAAACTTTGGGCTGTACATTAGTTGTCGTGACACATGATGAAGAACTTGCCAGCAGATGCCAAACCCAGATTCGCCTTAAAGACGGACGCATTGAAAGCATATCTGAAAAAAGAATTCGAGCCAAAGTAAGCCCTAAAAAGGCTAAAAATAAATGAGTATCTCGGATATTATAAGGCGTTCTGGTCGAAGCTTAAAAAATGCTAAAGCGCGGACAATTCTTACGGCTATGGCAATCGCTGTTGGTACGTTTGCATTAACACTAACGCTTGCTGCTAGTAATGGCGCGCAAGGGTTTGTAGATGAAATAATTAGTGAAAATTTTGACCCTGCAGAGCTAATTGTTGCAAATGACAATGCTGTTTTTGGAAGGGGTGATACAACTAAACCCAAAGAATATAATCAAGATTTCAGTGGTGCACTCAGCCAAGCTGGAGCTCCGATCCAAATCGAATACATAAATGACGAACAAATCGAACAGATTAAAACTGTAACAGGTGTGAATGAAATTCGTGAAGGAATAGACCTTAACTTAGAGTATTTAACCCGTACTGGGCAAAAAAAATATATTGGCACCGTTAGCGTTTTTAATCCATTTCAGAAACCAGATATATTAGCAGGTGAAATACCAAAAAAATTAACTGATGCAAAGGTACTTTTGCCAGAAGCTTTCTTGGAGCCGCTTGGGTTTAAGAGTGCAGTCGAAGCTGTCGGTAAGCAAATAGTGTTGGCGGTTCGGAAACCTGCCGATCCCGATCAAATCAGGAAGATACTTCAAAAAGGTGTATTGATTGATCAAGCCGAACTTGACAAAGCCAGCCAATCTCAGGTTAGTGAGGAAGTATTTACAATATCCGCAATTCTAAAAAAACCTACAACCTCTCAACCGGGCACTGAACTGTATAGCTTTATAGGAATCGATGACGCCAAGCGCATAAATGATTTGGCAACAAAAAATACCGACATTTTCAGAAAGTATCAATACGTTTTCGTAAACGTAAAAGATGGCGATGACCAAACTGTTCTTAAAGGTGTACAAGATAAATTAAAAGACATGGGATTCGTCTCGCAAAGCGCCAAAGACACCCAGGAATTTTTATTTAGGATAATTGGTATATTGCAAGGAATTGTAGCTGCATTCGGTATGATTGCAGTAATTGCATCGGTTTTTGGAATAGTAAACACCATGTACATTAGTGTATTGCAACGGACTCGCGAAATTGGTTTGATGAAAGCACTTGGCATGCGCAGTCGTGACATTAGTAGGTTATTTAGGTTTGAGGCAGCCTGGATAGGTTTTTTGGGCGGGGCAATTGGATCACTTTTGGCGCTTCTGGTCGGCTCGGCTTTAAACCCTTGGATCACAAAGCAGTTAGATTTAGGCGAAGACAAGCTCCTGGTTTTTAAACCTACGCAGATAATAATACTAATTGTATTATTGATGATCGTGGCAACTTTGGCAGGGCTTTTGCCAGCACGCAAAGCTGCCAAGCTTGACCCAATCGAAGCGCTCCGAACCGAGTAGACAACTGGAGTAAAATTAACCAAAGGAGTATAGTAAAAATAATGAAAAAGTTGGTTTTGTTTATAATAATACTGACAGCTGCATCAAGCGGATATTTTATTTACTCGTCTATAAAAAATAATTCAGAATATCCAGGCTCAGCTATCTCTAGCCCGACTATAAAATCTGAAAGTAAATATGCAAATCAGGGTTATGAAAAAATTCCAGATAGTTTATATAGTAATACAAGTATTACCTCATTAGATTTGTCCAATAACAATATAGGATCTTTACCATCAGAAGTCGGTAAGCTAAGCAGACTGACCAGCTTGGATGTTAGTAATAATAGATTAAAAAGTTTACCTGCCGAGATTGGTAAAATGACTCAACTAACACTACTGAACGCAAGCCAAAATGAAATGACCGACTTAATCGCTGAAATTGGCAAATTAAAACAGCTAGAAACATTGAATCTAAGTAATAATTCGTTAACCGATTTACCAGACGAACTATTACAGCTAACTAATCTGAAAACATTAGACTTATCTAACAACCCAATTAATCCAGACGAGATTATTAAACTAAAGTCTAATCTTTCATCAGCAAACATTATCAACTAACGATCTAATTTATTGATGTGATTAACACTATAACTCGCTATTCAACAGGTGTGCTATAGTGTTGCCATGGCTAACAAGAAGACAACATCTACCAAAAAGTCAAAAGTAAAATCTACCGGAGTTAGTAAAAAATCATCAACTAAAATAGCAGATTCAAAAGTTACTTCAATTAACAAAAGTTTTAAATTGAAAGGTAGCACATACATCGAACAAACTAGAATGCTACAAATATTGAGCATTCCGATTTATATAGGTACCGCAATTGCAGCTTGGTTTATGATGGCAAGCACTACATTTCCACTAACTTTGTCACACCGGACTAAAAACATTCTGGCTAGTCAAAACAGCACAGTATTTTCGCCTGCATTTCATGTGATATATGATATTCAGTTACGTTATTGCATAATAGCAACGTTAATAATTTTAGCCTTATTTGCAGCGGCGTCAGCGTTAAAAATGCCGAAAGAATACGCTCAAGCTGTAGCAAAAAAAGTAAATCCTTGGCGATGGATAACGATAGGTATAACCGGTGCAATCTTTGTTAATATAGTTAGTTTGCTAAATGGGCTTAGTGACATTGCAGCAATTAAATTCAGTAGTTTTATTGTGTTTTTAGCCGCGATTGTTGCCTGGCAAGTCGAAAGACAACACGTAGTTGGCGGTAAAGCCCCAAAAATTACGGGTCAACTTAGCATATTATTGGCATTTCTACCGTGGGTAACGATACTCGGCGCGATGTTCGGAACTTATTTTTACGGATTGGTTAGATCACCATGGTATGTTTATGCAGGATCAGCAGTATTCTTAATTGCAACATTTGATGTAATTTTAAATAGTATTATGTATTTTAAGGCTAAGAAAAATTGGAAAAACTATTCATTCATAGATCGTAATGCTCAGTTGACTGTTTTTTTCGCCGTAATTGTGCTGAGCGTAATACTAATTAGTGGCTTGCCAAAATAGATTAAAAAGGTGGTAGGGCGGTGAAATTACATCGCTTTTATGTGGCAAATAAGTTTGATCTAAAACATAATTTTTGGATTCATGATTCGGCCTTGGTTCATCAGATAAGCAGAGTGCTTAGGCTTCGTATAGGTGAGGATATAGTTCTGTTCGACGGGCAGAACACTGACAGGTTATATAAAATAAAAGATGCCAACCCCCTTGAAGTACATGTCGAATTAGTCACTGAATTTGAGCGAAAAGTACCAAAAAAAGATATTTACCTATTATGGTCATTGCTTAAAAAAGATAAAAACGATTGGGTAATTCAAAAATGCACCGAACTTGGGGTGAGTCATTTTATTCCAATGTTGAGCGAGCGCACCGAGAAAATCGGTTTCGATGTCGAGAGAGCAGTGAAGATAACAATAGAAGCGGCCGAACAGTGTGGTCGTAGCGATATACCTACTGTTCATGAACCCCTAAAACTTTCGTCGGCTCTTGAAAAATTTGCTCACAGTGTTCAACTTTTTATATGCGAGCAAGATTCAGACAATCCTGATGCTAAGTTCGACTCAAAAAAACCTCTAGGGGCAGTGATTGGCCCGGAAGGTGGCTGGAGCGATACCGAGAAGCAGTTATTCATAGATCAAAAACTTCAACATCTGAATTTGCACGATTTCACCTTGCGCGCCGAAACCGCCTGCGTCGCAGCCGTCGCAAAGCTCCTCTAATAGTCGTCTGGATTATAAAAAAGTTTATGTTCGGTAAACACGAGGTTGTCTTGGCTGCAATATTCGAATGTTTCACGCATACCTTGGAATACTTTTTTCTGTGCATCAATCTCGGCAATGGTGAGCCATGCGTTTTTGCCACCCTCTATCTCTTCAGTTAAGATACCACGAAAGTTAGTTGCCTTAATCAACAAAAATAGCTTATCCTCGAGCATTTCACCGTTGTCTTCGCGGTAATCCATTTTGTGATATAGCCCTCGGTATTCCAGATCGGCCCCTAGGCCCGTTTCTTCTTTTAGTTCACGCTGTGCGGCTTCGGTAATTGTTTCGCTCCAGCGCATTTTTCCACCGATGCGCGCCCAATAACCGCAATACGGGTTTTTTAGCCGTTGTTGTACCAAGAACTCTAACTCATTTGTACCGCGCCGTGTACGCCATCCAGTTATGATTACAGATACTTTTGGCTGGCGCTCGACGGTATTTGTGTCGGTGTCGAGCTTGTTGGCAAATTCTTTGCCTTTGATACTAAGCTTGTAACGTCCAGTACTTATTTTGTCGACGTATCCAAGCTCTACGAGTCTAGCTATATGAAACTTAAAATGATCACTGTCTAGTCCGGTTGGTTTCTGAAGTTCAGAAAAACCACCATTTGGCTGAAAAAGCAGAGCTCTAATTATACTCATTTGGGCATCATGGATTTTTACTTCGTGTGACATTATTTCTCCTCTAAACCAGAGTTTAGGGTTATGAAAGGTAATTGTCTAGGGAAGTGCGCTTCCGTAAGTAGCAAATAGGTTACAATAAAGCGATGAATTATTGGTCGGAACGCAATAAGCCTTACGAGCCTGGGCAGAAAGCTTCATTTAAGTTGTCACGTAGCAAAATAGAATTATATATGCAGTGTCGGCGCTGTTTTTGGCTGGATGTGCGACTCAAAATTAAGCGACCCAATGGTCCACCGTTTCAGATAAATAAGACTATCGACGAACTCTTAAAAAAAGAGTTCGATAGCTACCGCGTAAAGGCTCAGCCACACCCAATGATGACCGAAAACAAAATTAAAGCCATCCCTTTTACGCACCAAGACCTCGATAAATGGCGGCATAATTTCACCGGAGTAGCTACGGTGCACCAACCTACAAACTTGCATATATTCGGGGCGGTAGACGATATATGGATAAACGAGCAAGACGAGCTGGTGGTCGTTGACTACAAGGCCACCTCAAAATCAAGCGAAGTCAGCATAGACGCCGATTGGCAAATAAGCTACAAGCGCCAAATGGAAGTGTATCAGTGGCTACTACGGGCAAACGGTTTTCCGGTAAGCGACGTTGCCTATTTTGTGTATGCCAATGGCCGGATGGATGTTGACGGTTTTTATGATCAAGTTGAATTTACCACCAAAGTAATTCCATATAACGGCAACTCGAAATGGGTCGAGCCAACTATATTGGCAATGAAAAAATGTATGGAAAGCGACAAAATGCCACCTGTAGGAAAGGCGGCCATGGGTGGTGACTGCGATTATTGTACATACGCTCGCGCCCGCACTGAACTAACCCTTAGTCATGTGCAAAAAAATCCTAAATAAAATACTTCCTAAAATTGTAATTCTTTATACTTTGAACGTTCTACTTTATACTTAGTGTTAATGTTAGATATTCAGTTTATTCGGGAAAACAAAGATCTTGTAGCCGAAAAATCTTTGCAAAAGGGTTACAAAGTAGATATAGATAAATTGCTAGAATTTGATAAAAAACGAAAAAGCTTGCTCCAGAAAATCGAAAAAATACGCGCAGATCGTAACGAGTTGGTTAGCCAAACAAAAGGCCAGAAACCAACCGACCAACAGATGGTTGATGGTCGAATGTTAAAAGAAAATTTGTCAAAACTAGAATCTGATTTGGCGCCCATTGACGAAGAGTATTTAAAATTACTGAAACAAGTCCCAAATATGCCGACAGACGACGTTCCTGTAGGCAAGAGCGAAGATGATAATGTGGTAGTGAAAGAAGTTGGTCAAAAACCCCAATTTGATTTTGAGCCAAAAAGTCATTGGCAAATCGGCGAAGCCAAAGACTGGATAGACAAAGAAAGAGCTAGCAAGGTTTCGGGTAGTCGCTTTGCGTATATTAAAGGCAACTTGGCTAGGCTGCAGTTTGCAATTATCCAATACGTAATCGACACTTTAACAGACGAAAAAGTTATCCAAGATCTAATAAAACAAGAAGGATTAAATTTAAAATCAACTCCTTTTACTTTAGTGTTGCCTCCGGCGATGATTAAAACCAGTGTTTTTGACGCAATGGATCGGTTAGAGCCCCAAGACGATCGTTACCGTGTAGGCGAAGACGGTGATGATTTGTGGTTACAGGGCAGCGCAGAACATACCATTGGCTCGATGCATTTAAACGAAATATTATCCGAAAAACAGATGCCAATACGTTATCTTGGATATAGCTCTAGCTTTCGCCGTGAAGCCGGAACGTACGGCAAGGACACCGAAGGTTTGATTCGTATGCATCAGTTCGATAAGTTGGAAATGGAAGTGTTCAGTTCGCCAGAAACTGGTATTGACGAACATAAATTACTCATTGCCATTCAAGAATATTTAATGAGGCAGCTAAATTTACCATATCATGTACTGATGAAATGTACGGCTGACATAGGTAAGCCTAATGTACGAGGTGTCGATATCGATGCCTGGATGCCTGCCCAAAATAAATACCGCGAAACACATACTGCCGATTACATGTCCGATTATCAAACCCGCCGCTTAAAAACCCGAATCAAAAAATCTGACGGAAAAATTGAGCTAGCTCATACCAACGATGCCACGGCTTTTGCGCTTGGTAGGACAATGGCTGTTATAATCGAAAATTACCAAAACAAGGAGGGAAACGTGAATATACCAGAAGTGCTAAAAAAATATCTTCCAAGCTTGGGAGATGAATTATGATAGAACATTTGGAAATTTCTGGTGTTCATACTACCGTTACGCCCGAATTACAAAAATATGTAAACAAAAAAATTGGCAAACTAGACAGGTTTATTCCACGCTATGCCCGCGAAAGCGCTCACTTTGAAGTACATTTAAAAGAATCTAAAGCAAAAGATAAAAAACAATGTACTTGCGAGGTAAAACTGCATATGCCCGGTGAAAGCTTTACCATAAAAGAATCTACTATAAATATGTTTGCAGCAGTTGACATTGTTGAGGCTAAGCTTAAAAACCACATTAAAAAATATAAAGAAAAACACGGCGTAGGGCGATTACATAAACGCGTCTTGACTAAACTCCGCCGCCAAATCTAGAGATGTTGGTAAAAATACCTCGGTAATTTTTATCTGTTATTGTACAATATATCTATTGTTCTAAAGACTGAACTGACCGGAGGATAATTCAAGTGAAGAAAGTACTAAAAAGAGTTCTTGGTGACCCCCAGCAACGTACCCTGAAGCGTCTAAAAAAGCGCGTCAAAGAAGTTAATGGTTTAGCCGACACATATAAAAAGATGAGTGATAAAACACTCAAAGAACAAACTGCTAAATTACAAAAACGTCTAGAAGGTGATAATCTGGATAAAATATTACCAGATGCTTTTGCGTTAGTGCGAGAGGTAGCCACTAGGACTTTGGGTCAAAGGCACTTTGATGTTCAGTTAATGGGTGGCATGGTACTACATGAAGGTAATGTAGCCGAAATGAAAACTGGTGAAGGTAAAACATTGGTTTCGACACTGCCAGTATACTTGAATGCCTTAACTAAAAAGGGTGTTCATGTAGTTACTGTTAACGAATATCTGGCCCAACGTGACGCCGGATGGATGGGACAGATTTATGATTTTTTGAGCCTTAGTGTTGGTGTAATTATTGCCGATGAGTCGCTTACATATGACCCAAACTTTACCAACAACGATCACGACGATGAGCGTTTCAGGCATCTTAAACCATGTACCAGACAAGAGGCGTATGCTTGCGATATTACGTATGGTACAAACAATGAATTTGGGTTTGATTATCTTCGTGACAATATGGTGCGTGAAGTTGATCAATTAAGGCAACGTGATTTGAATTTTGCAATTGTTGACGAGGTAGACTCAATTTTGATTGACGAGGCTCGAACCCCATTGATTATTTCTGCTGCTTCGGTAACTAGTGGTGCGGCCTATCAGCAATTTTCTAAAGTGGCTCGACAGCTTAAAGACGAGAAAGACTACACCAAAGACGAAAAACGAAAGAGCGTTGTTCTGACTGATGATGGTATTGCTCACGTTGAAAAAATCTTAGGTATTGAACATCTTTATGGCACAGAAAATATTCGAAGCATTTACCACATGGAGCAAGCATTGCGAGCTGAAGCGCTTTTTAAGCGCGATAAAGATTATGTTGTAACCACTGACGGTGAAGTTGTTATTGTTGATGAGTTTACAGGTCGATTGTTGGCTGGTAGGAGATACAACGAAGGACTTCACCAAGCTATCGAGGCCAAAGAAGGAGTTCAAGTACAAGAAGAATCAATGACATTAGCAACAATTAGCTTTCAAAACTATTTTAGATTATATGAAAAACTTTCCGGTATGACCGGTACAGCATCGACCGAGAGCGAAGAATTCCATCAGATATATAAACTGGATGTCGTAGAAATTCCGGCCAATCGCCCAGTTGTACGCGATGACAGACCAGACCGAATATACAAAACCGAACTTGGTAAATTCAAAGCCATAATTCGCGAAGTTAAAAAATTGCACCAAAAAGGTCAGCCAGTCTTAATTGGCTCAGCTTCTATTGAAAAAAATGAGTTACTAAGTAGCTTATTAAAAAAAGATAATATCCCACATCAAATGCTTAACGCCAAAAATAATGAACGTGAAGCGGCTATTATTGCCAAGGCCGGACAAAAAGGCGGAGTTACTTTAGCCACCAACATCGCAGGCCGTGGTACCGACATTGTTCTAGGTGAAGGCGTAAAAGAAATTGGGGGTTTGGTTGTTATTGGATCGGAACGTCATGAATCAAGGCGTGTCGACAATCAACTTCGAGGTCGATCTGGACGTCAGGGAGACCCAGGTTTAACACATTTCTTTGTAAGTACCGAAGACGATTTGATGCGTATATTTGGTGGCGACCGAATAGGCTCAATAATGCAACGACTAGGGGTTGACGACGAAACACCAATAGAAAATCGCGTAATAAGCAAAAGCCTTGAGGCCGCACAAAAGAAAGTCGAAGGTTATAATTTTGATGCTAGAAAAAATGTTGTTCAATACGACGATGTAATGAATCGTCATCGACGAGCTACCTATACAATGCGTCGCGAAATTTTGCTACAGGCCGAAATTAAAAAACGAATAAAATTATTTATCGAAGATGAAGTGCGAATTTTGGCGCAATCACCTGACAAATTGAGCGATAAATTCGAAGAAATTATCACAGACGTATTTCCGTTTAATTCATCTACGCTAGACAGGCTATTCGATACTGATGCTACCAAATTTGAAGAAGCAATAAAAAGAGAAGCTAATGAACTTTACGAATCACGCGAACTTGCATTCACTACAGAGGTAATGCGAAAAATTGAAAGAGATATTTATCTTCAAGTCTTGGACAATTTATGGATGCAGCATCTTGAAAACATGGAGCACTTACGTGAAGGGATTGGCTGGCTAAGTGTTGGACAACGCGATCCATTAGTAGAATATCGTCGACAATCACAAATAATTTTTGACCAAATGCAGCTTCAGTTAAGGCGTGACGTGGTTAAGGCCATATTTAATGCTGAACCTGTTGCCGCCGATGAGCTTGACGAACCAATTGAAACTGAACTTACAAGAGCTGCAAGACGATCAGTCGATAACGCCGATAAAATTATAGAACACGACGAATTTCATGAAACCGATTTTGTACCTAAAAAAGCTGGCCAAACAATCAAACGACAGACGGCTGAAAAACGAAAGAAAACCCGAAAAGCCGAACGCCAACGTCGTAAAAAAGGTAAAAGCAGAAAATAAAATTTTCATCAAAACATGAAACATACAGTAACAGAAGTGGTTTTAAATAATGGCGCAAAAGGTTTGTTTGTTCATATCCCGAATGCCACAGTTATGAGCTTCGAAATTAGTTTTCGGGCTGGCGATTACTTGGTCGATAAAACCAAGTGGGAAACACCCCATTTAATGGAGCATATTTTGTTAGGCGCGAATGAACTAGTACCAAAAGCGAAAGCCTTTCAAGCAGAGTTTGAAAAAAACGGTGCCTATAATAATGCTAGCACCAGCGCCTATGATATTACTTACGAGGCTGAATGTGCCGACTTTGAGTGGGATAGAATTGCCGGTTTGTTACAAACGGCGATTACTAAACCGTTATTTTTAGATGAGGAATTTGAAGCCGAGTTTGGGAACGTCCGCGAAGAACTTACTAGCCGGTCAAATAATCATTTTCGACACCTTAGCTTGGCAATGCGTGAAGCGTGCGGCTTTGTTGCACTTACCGACCACCAAAGGGTGCAATTAATGGACAATGTAAATATTCAGGATGTTCGTAACCACTATAAAAGAACACACACCACGCGCAATATGCGTTTTGTCATAGCAGGTAACTTGCCTCATGCTCGTCAACGCCAACTCAGTAATTTGTTCCAGCAAACTGAGTTACCAAACGGCGAGGGGAGGCTAGAAATGCCAACCGAGATCCCAAAATCACTCACAAGCCCTTTGTATATAGCAAACGAAACCGTCGAAAATATTTATTTTAATCTTGATACATTTATGCTTAGGCGGTTGACCGATCCAGAATCCGATGCCCTGCAGCTAATAAACAGTATGTTAACAGAAACACTTTATTCCCGAATCTTAGGGACGGCTCGTGAAAGAGGCTTGGTATACGGTATGAGTTCGGGAATAGCCCAAACGAAAAACAGTAGCAATTGGTGGTTTTGCGCACAAGTAATGCCTAAAAACGCCATCGCTCTAATAGACATTATTAAAGAAGAACTTCTAAAAGTTCGTGCTGGTAAATTATCTGACCAAGATGTTGCCGACGCCAAGCAATATGCTTTGGGTAAATACCAACGAAGCGGTCAAACGGTAAGCGGCACTGCAGCTGGATATAGTAATAGATATTTCTTTGAAGAAATAATTGACGATTATTATAAAATTCCTGCTCGCATAGAAGCCATCCAAAAAGCCGACATCACCTGCATTGTAGAAGCAATGTTTAACGGTAACATTTGGGGATTTGGTGGATTAGGTAGCTGTGGAGATGATTTTTTAGGAGGCCTTCATAAGGAGCTATCTCCGCTTTGGCCCTAAACAAAATCAGCTATAATGCTTCTAGTGGACGAGATTTTAAAACAATTTAATATTCTTTCAAAAGAAATCGACACGGCAACCGATAAATTGGCCGTATCTTCGCTACAGGACCATTTAGGTAAATTGCAGACCACCTCACAAGAATCAGATTTCTGGAAAGACAATTCTTTTGCTCAGGATGTCATGCGACAGATTTCAAATTTGCAAGCTCGTATAAGTCCATGGCAAGAGTTAAAGCAAAAAATCTCTGACGCTATTGAAATTGCTAAGCTGGATGACCAAAGTCTTTTACCAGACCTTAATAAACAGTTTTTAGAGGCTCAATTAGACTTACGAAATTTAAAACAGCAACTCAAATACTCTGGACCATACGACGATCATTCGGCAATTATCAGTATTCACGCCGGAGCAGGTGGGACTGATGCCCAAGATTGGGCAAGTATGCTGCTTCGCATGTATGTCCGGTTCTGTGAAAAAACTGGGTTAATTACGAAAATGATCGATGAATCACCAGGCGAAGAAGCAGGAATTAAAAGTACTACATTAGAGGCCTCGGGACAATTTGCATTCGGAAAATTTAAAGGCGAACATGGCGTACATAGGCTGGTTCGACTGAGTCCATTCAACTCAGATAATTTAAGACAAACTAGTTTCGTGAAGGTTGAAGTTGTGCCAAAAATAGAAAAACCCGAAGAAGTTCAAATAGATGAAAAAGATTTAAAAATTGATGTTTATCGTAGTGGCGGTCGTGGCGGCCAAAGTGTCAACACCACTGATTCAGCTGTGCGAATCACGCACCTCCCAACCAATGTAGTTGTGGCAATTCAGAATGAGCGAAGTCAATTACAGAATAAAGAAACAGCTCTAACCATCTTAAGGTCCAAATTAGCTCAACTACAAATCGAGCAACATGCTGAAAAAATCAGCGAATTAAAAGGTCCAAATGAGCAGGCGGCATGGGGCAATCAAATCCGCAGTTACGTTTTACACCCATATAAGCAAGTTAAAGATTTACGCACTCGTTATGAAACTAGTGATCCAGATGCAGTTTTAGATGGAAATATTGAACCATTTATTAACGCATATTTAGATTTTACAATCGGATCGTAAATTTATTGATCCAATAAAGGCCAAAGTGCTTTCTGCTATAATACTCATGCATGATATTACTCGACAGGGTAACAAAAGTTTACGGCAAATCCAACAACGCGCTTGATCGTGTAAGTTTGCACGTCGAAGCTAAAGAATTTGTAATTATTGTTGGCAAAAGTGGTGCCGGAAAATCTACATTATTAAAGCTGCTTACCCGCGAGGAACGTCCAACTAGCGGTAAAATTGTCGTGGGCGGGCTTGATTACGATAAATTAAAAGACAAAGATATCCCACTTCTGAGGCGAAAAATCGGCGTGGTATTTCAAGACTTTAAATTATTACCAAACCGAAATGTATTCGAAAATGTAGCTTTTGCACTGGAAATTGTAGGCTATGGTAACAGAGAAATTCAGCACACAGTTCCAAGAGTTCTTGATATTGTAGGACTAAAAGGAAAAGAGAAGCGAATGCCTTTGGAACTTTCTGGTGGTGAACGTCAACGTGTGGCTATTGCAAGAGCTATTGTGCGTCAGCCAAAAATATTAATAGCCGATGAACCCACAGGTAATCTTGACCCAAAACACGCCTGGGATGTCATTAAAGTTTTAGAAAAAATTAATCGTTTCGGTACAACTGTACTTTTAACAACTCATAACCAAGATATAGTTAACAAACTCAAACGTCGAGTAATAACTATCGAAGATGGTCGAATTGCAAGCGATCGAGCAAACGCTAAATATTCAAACCAAACAAATCAGGCTAAATTACAATGAGTCATCAATTCATCACATTTTGGCGAATTATAAAAGCTGGTATGCAAAACTTTGCCAGAAGTTTGGCGCTTGCAACCGCCGCCATTGCCGTAATGGTAATCACACTTACAATCGTATTATTTTCGGCGATAGCAAATTCAACCTTTACATACACAGTGCAGGGACTTACCGACAAAATCGATATATCAGTATATTTAAAAGATGAAGTTTCTGATTCACAACGTGACAAATTAGTTAACAATATTAAGCAACTTCAAAATGTTAAGAGTGTAAACTATTTAACAAAAGAACAGGCGTTAGAAGTCTACAAAGAAGATAATAAAAATGACATAGATTTACTTCTTGCGATTTCACAAACAGACAATCCGCTGCCGCAAACCATCCGCATTAAACCAGTAGACCCCGATAAGATCAACGAAATCAAAAGCTTTTTAGACAAAGAAGACATTAAAGCACTTCAGTCAGATGAAACATCTTATTCGGGCGCTCGGCAAGACGCAATAGATAAAATTGCAAAAGCTGCAAAATTTTTACGACGAGCGGGTTTGGTGGGTGTAGTTGTTTTTGCGTTAGTATCGATGTTAATTATCTTCAACACTATCCGAATGTTAATTTTTAATCGTCGAGATGAACTTACAATCATGCGGTTGCTTGGGGCAGGCAGTTGGTTTATAAAGGGCCCGTTTGTGGTTGAGACAATACTTTATGGAATAGTCTCTGCGGTAGTTTCGGTAAGCCTTTGTAATGCCGTGTTTGCTATTTCAGCCAATGCCTTTGAGGCAAGTAGTTTGGGCCTACTAGATATTGGTTATGCAAGCAAATATTTTGCAGATCACTTCTGGTGGATATTGTTGATTCAGCTTGCAATTGGTATACTTATAGGTGCCGCATCCTCCCTAATTGCCACGCGGCGCTACCTGAAATTTAAGACCACGAAATAAAGCTCTAAATATTAATAAAAACCATCAATTAAACCCGCGAAAATGGGGGTAGCTTATAGTCCCCTGGGCTTGATAAAGCATAAGAGGTGTGATATGATAAATATGGCTATGAAAACACAAAAAAAGAAAAATAGCCTAATTCAGATACTCCAACGACTACACCTAGGTGTTGTTGTACTTGTATTAGCTTTTAGTTTCGTGGCTGCTCGTACAGTACTGGCCGACAGATTCACCGACCAAATTAATCAAATCAAGCAAGAAAATAACGTTAAACAAGGCCGACTAGACGTATTAAAAGTCGAGGCCGATGGTCTGCAGGCCACAATTAGTGCTTTGCAATCTCAAATTAATGGACTTCAGGCCCAGATAAATGAAAACCAAGCCAAAAACGACCAGCTTCAAAAAGATATTATCGAGGCCGAAGCCGAGCTAGCCAAGCAAAAGAAACTACTTGGACAGAGCATTAAAGCTATGTATTTAGAGGGCCAAATTAGTACCATCGAAATGTTAGCCAGTAGCAATGACTTAAGTGAATTTGTCGACAAACAACAGTATCGCGATGCAGTTAAAACCAAGATTAAAAACACAGTCGATAAAGTTACAGCCCTAAAACAACAACTAAAAACTCAAAAAGAAGAAGTCGAAAGGCTGTTAAAGGAACAAAAAATTCTTCAGGCAAACGTTGCTTCACAGAAAGCCGAGCAAGACAGGTTGCTAGGCCTAAATGTTGGCGAACAGTCAACTGTTAATCAGCAAATGAAAGATAATTATGCTCGTATAGCTGAGCTTCGTCGCCAACAGGCTATTGAAAACGCCAAAATATTTAACGGTGTGCAGGCAGGAATTCCAGGCGGTGGTGGCTATCCTTGGGGCAACGCGTACTGTGTACACACTGGCCAGGTAGGCGGTGATTGCTGGAATTACGATTGGTATTTCAACGGTAGCCCATGGGATAGTTGGGGTTATGGGTTCAGAAATTGCACAAGCTGGGTAGCCTACAAATTGGCACTAGACGGAAAAAGCGGTTTTACATATTTAGGAAACGCAGCTGATTGGCCATGGGGAGCTCAAGCTCGTGGAATTTCGGTGACATACGGGAACGGTGCTCGCCCCGGAGATGCCGTCGTTAACCCAAATGGTTATTATGGCCATGTCATGTATGCCGAAGCGGTGCTCGAGGATGGTCGTGTGGTAGTAAGTGACTACAACCGAGCAGGTGATGGTTTATACCGCGGTCCAGAAGGCGGTAGCGCAATGGCTGTTTCACAGGCTGGTTTGTACTTTATTCACTTCTAAACTTTATTTAAAAAATTAAAAAAGTTATTTTTATGCGATAATGTAACGACAAGTTATTTGATATTCGGAGGGAAATTTGCAAGTTTTACCACATAAAAATCAAACACGAAAATCTAAAAAAATCTTACAAAAAATTGGACTAGTTCTGGTCGCTTTTTTAATTTTTGTATCAGGCTGGGGTGTGGGCAACGGTATTATCGGTATCCCCGCTAAAAAAATTAATACCAATAAACAATTGCCAAGTGACTTAAATTACAAAACGGTCGAACAAGTTTATGATAGCTTAAAGTCTAACTTTGACGGCGAACTTAGTGAAAGCGAGCTATTAGATGGCTTAAAACAAGGTCTTGCTAAAGCCTCTAAAGACCCATATACCGAATATTTAAATATCGAAGACGCCAAAGAATTTAGCGAAGATATTACAGGCACCTTTACCGGCATTGGTGCCGAACTAGAACGCGAAGAAAAAAATATCATCATTGTATCGCCAATAAGTGGATTTCCAGCCGAAAAAGCTGGCCTGAGGCCGCGTGACATTGTTGCCGAAATTGACGGCAATAGCGCTTATGATATTAGTGTTCAAGAGGCCGTTAAAAAAATTCGCGGCCCTGAAAACACTGTAGTTAAACTTAAAATTGTGCGCTCTGGTTCGCAAGTAATAGACGTTGAAATCACTCGGGCCAAAATTTCTATACCAAGTGTTGAACAAAAAATCCTGGACGGCAACATCGGCTATGTTAAAATTTCTCGCTACGGAGATGACACGACTAGGTTAGTTCGAGATGCCGCACTTAGTTTTAAATCTAAAAACGTAAAAGGTGTAATTTTAGATGTTCGTAATGACCCTGGCGGACTGCTTGATGCGGCTGTTGACGTGTCGAACATTTGGCTCGAAAAAGGCAAAACTATTCTAGAAGAAAAACGTGGAAACGTTGTGGTAAAGCAATTTAATGCAAAAAATACACCGATTCTTAAAGGTGTACCAACAGTAGTTTTGATTAATGATGGCAGCGCCAGTGCTAGTGAGATTACTGCAGGTGCGCTACGCGATAATAATGTCGCTACACTTATTGGTGTTAAATCTTTCGGCAAAGGCAGCGTGCAACAACTAGTTAATTTTGGTGACGGAACGGTTTTAAAAGTTACCATTGCAAGGTGGTACACACCAAGCGGTAAAAACATCGACAAAGAGGGGATTAACCCCGACCAAGAAGTAAAGTTAACCGAAGAAGACGCCAAAGCTAAGCGCGACCCGCAACTTGACGCCGCTATCCAAAGACTGCGTCAATAAAAACTAACTAAGTCGTGGTGATTTCTACGTCTTGAAGCTTAAGCATTAGATAAGGTAGTATCTAAATAATTAACAAGCGGGGGAGATAGGTAGCGGTCGTGCATGGCAAAAAAGTCGACTAAATACATTTTTGTAACAGGTGGTGTACTTTCTGGACTCGGAAAGGGCATCACGGCCGCCTCTATCGGAAATCTGCTTAAAGCTCGAGGATTAAAAGTAAACATCCAAAAATGCGACCCATATCTAAATGTAGATGCTGGGTTATTAAATCCAGCTGAGCATGGCGAGTGTTTCGTAACCAAAGACGGTGCCGAAACCGATCTCGACCTTGGCCATTATGAAAGATTTTTAGATCAAGAGCTCACGCAAAGTAGCTCGGTTATGAGCGGACGAATATTAAGCAGAGTTATAGAAGGTGAACGAAACGGTAAATACGGCGGCAAAACCGTGCAATTTATACCTCATGTAACGTGGGCTAGCCAAGAGGCCATTACCGAAGCAGCCAAAGGTTTTGATGTTCATATTGTCGAAATTGGTGGCACCATTGGTGATTACGAGGGGCTTAGTTTTGTAGAGGCAATTAGGGAATTAGGCCTAAGACTTGGCCCAGACAATTGCGTTTTTGTTCACGTGGTATATTTGCCTTACCTGGGGGCCAGTCAAGAATTTAAAACGAAACCAGCTCAAAACGCCGTCCGCGAGCTTCGAGGTCTGGGTATTGTACCTGATGTTTTAGTTGTAAGGAGCGAATCAAAACCGCCACGTGGCGTAGTAAGTAAACTTAGCTTATTTGCTGGTATAGATTCAGGTGCCGTAGTTCTTTTACCAAATGCCAAAAGTATTTACCAAGTTCCACTAACTTTAGAAGATAGCGGAATCGCTAAAGTAATTTGTACGAAAATTGGACTAAAAACCAAACGTCCAGCCCTAAAAGCCTGGCGAGAAGTTGCTAAACGCGCCGTCAAAACAAACAGTAAAGATATAAGTATTGGCATATTGGCAAAATATCTCGATAACCAAGACACTTACATATCAGTAAGTGAGGCCCTGCATGCAGCAGCCTGGTGGCAAGATTTGAATTTAAATATTAACTGGATAGATACCGAAAATTTAGATTCTACTAACATAAAACAAATTATTTCTTCGTGTGACGGTATCGTTGTTCCCGGTGGCTTTGGGGTCCGTGGGTTGGAGGGCAAAATATTAGCGGCTCGTTTTGCTTTGAAACACAAGGTTCCGTATTTAGGACTCTGTTTAGGCCTTCAAATGGCAGTAATTGCAGCGGCGAGAAATGCAGGGCTCGAATCTGCTACATCAGAAGAAATAGATGCCGAT
>JBBTTS010000005.1:0-4648 GCA_038064135.1 Patescibacteria group bacterium
GCATCTTTAGTTAATACGGGGTTACTCAACACTGGATCG
Organism: Patescibacteria group bacterium; assembly: GCA_038064135.1. GTDB lineage: Bacteria > Patescibacteriota > Saccharimonadia > Saccharimonadales > OMJO01 > JBBTTS01. The sequence goes on from JBBTTS010000005.1 coordinate 40, forward strand.
ATAGCTGAAGACTGGCTAGTGGCAGGATCTACGGGTGCTTGAGAGTGGGTTGGTTGATGTTCAATTGCCAGTTCGTGTTTACGTTCTATACCAGCAGCATTAGCAAATTCAGCACCACTGGCAGTTGAAACTGGTACCGGTAACTCAAATTCAGGGCTATCAATTTGTTTCTGATTATTCACATCGATAATTATAGCACGATAAGATTGTTCTAAACAGAGGTGAATCTACTGACTCAGGAATCTTGCTCTAGAAATATAAAACCCACTAATGGTTAATAAACTTAACGAAACCAATACATCCCTTATAGTTAACTGATTAAGTGATGAAAGAATCAGCAAAAGCACCGGTATAAATGCTAAGTATGAAGCTAATCCATGAAGCACTGGAGATTTTTTGAGCCGTAAAACCAACTCAAAAAATAATATTAATACATCTCTAAAAATAAAGAATATCAGAATAAAAGGCACAATGTTAATAATTAGTACACTGTTAAATGGATCGATTAAGAAAATTAAGGACAATAAAATTGAAAAGAATATCAATAATCTGTATAGCCTACTTTTGCTTCTATAGAATAAGTTCATAAATTTATTATTCACCAATACTATTAAAAAATAAAATAAATTAAGCATTAAAAAGAGCAAAGACGGCAAATGCGCCCTTTTAAATAAACTATTTAGCGCTTACCGTCTTTTGCTAGACTGACCGCTCTAATCTGCTTTAGGCAGTTAGAGCGTTACCGATGTATTTTGTATTTTCTAGTTTTTATTTTATTAACTAGCAATGATAAGTTTACTACATAATTATATATTTTTCAACATACTTTTATAGTTGTTTTTACTACGTTTAATCGGTAGCTATTGATAGTATTGGTTTAACTTATGTACCCTAATATGTTGTTATTATTATTCAATATTGTCTTATTTTTAATTACTTAAATAAACTTAAGTATTTAATTATAGTGAATACTTTTTTTAATTATTGTTGGTAAAATTAACTATATATAGTTAAAAATTGTATTTATTACGATTTATTATTTGATAATACTACTTTACTGTTATTATCGTAATCTTAAATAAAATATTCTTTTTTATGCATAAAATTAATGAAATTGTTTAGCATAAAGCTCTTCTAATTACTTTTTGGCTAACCTAATTTTATTTAATTACTTACTTGCAATTTATCTATCCTGTTCAGCAGTTTGCTTGTTGTTTTTTTATACTTGGCATTAAGATCAAGAAACCTGGAAAGTATAGACTTAATGTAAGATTATAGTTTTTATTAATTGAATAAAAAGTTATACACAGTTTTGATTAAAAATAAGCAGAAGTACTATTGACAGTATATATTGGTCTGTCTAAGATAAGGATGGCACTTGAATAAAAAAAGTGCTCAAAAACAAAAACGCTAGTAACAACGGCTTCTCGCAAGCCGTTGTTCAAAGAAAAAGCGTTAAAACCAATAGTTAAACGAAAAACTAATAAAAACTTCGCCAACAACCCTCAGTCTAAAAAAACTGAGGGTTGTTTTTTTAATTGCTCAGGAGTAGTCTTGGCTTGTAATGAATCGTCCGATTGAGAGTATAGCTACTACTGGATCGGGTGGGGTTCTAGTAGAGGTTGAGTGCCATATTACTAATTCGCTTCCTAGCGTAATAATTGTGGGTTTAGCTCAAAAGGCTGTTGATGAAGCAAAAGAGCGTGTTCGCAGCGCATTTTCGGCGAGTAACATTAAGTTTCCAAAAAAACGAGTCACGATTAACCTTGCGCCAGCCGATACGCCAAAGGACAGTACTAGTTTTGATTTGGCAATTGCAGTATCTATATTACAAGTTTCAGGACTAATTCCAACGAGCACTTTGATGAATGATTTTCTGTTTTTCGGGGAACTTAGCCTTAGCGGCAAACTCCGTCCGGTTCGTGGAGTCATCGGTAAATTACTTGAGGCTAAGAAGTTAGGTAAAATGAATTGTGTTATTCCTTTTAAGAACTTAGATCAAGCAAAATTAGTGCCTGGCTTAAATATTGTGCCGTGTCATGACTTGTCAGAGCTATATAATTTACTGGTCGGTACTAGGCCTATATCGCTTTTATCTACTAACGGCAAATTTATCAATACTAAAACTGAAAAAGTTAGTATATTGGATATCTCCGAGGTAAGCGGCCAAAAAAGAGCAAAGAGAGCTCTCGAAATCGCGGCAGCCGGAAACCACAATTTATTGCTGGCTGGTCCTCCAGGAACAGGAAAAAGTATGCTTGCCAAAGTGTTACCCGGATTAATTACACCTATGTCCCAGGATGAAATATTGGAAGTTACCCAGATTCATAGTTTATCTAACCGGAACTTTGATCATATTATTTCGCTCAGGCCGTTCAGATCACCACACCATAGTGCAAGCCACACGGCAATTGTTGGGGGTGGCCAATCACCTAAACCAGGTGAGGTTAGCTTAGCCCACAAGGGAATCCTTTTCTTAGATGAATTGCCAGAATTTTCTAGAACTACCCTGGAGTCACTGCGCCAGCCCCTGGAAGACAGGTTTGTTTCTATATCTAGAGCAAAAGAAAGTGTTACCTACCCTGCAGAATTTATTTTGGTTGCAACAGCTAATCCGTGCCCCTGTGGTTACTATGGCAGCTCAAAAGAATGTACATGTAGTGCGGCTCAGATAGTGAAGTACCAGCAAAAATTATCTGGACCAATTTTGGACCGAATTGATATGTATGTCGAAGTTGACGACGTTGAGCATAATATTTTACTAGACAAAAGTCATGGTGAAACTTCTAAATCGGTTCAAAAACGAGTAAATAGTGCCAGAAAGAAGCAACAGACCAGAAACCAAGGCTTATTAAATTCTAACCTTACTAATACTCAGCTTAAAAAAATAGTCAATTTACCAGACGAGGCCAAACAACTTTTAAATCGAGCAGCGGAAAAACTTTCCATTTCAGCTAGAAGTTACATGAAAATTTTAAAAGTTGCCAGAACGATAGCTGATCTTGACAATTCTGACACTACGACCCAGTTACATATTAGTGAAGCATTACAATATCGAAGAAATAGTAATCAAAACACAATGTAGTCGAAAAACTGTTGCTATCTGTAAGCTTATCTGTTAAACTTTTATTCATTCCGAAGGTTTAGTAAAGGAGAACCTACTTATCAGCAAGGAAACACGTCTGAATCATGCGATTCGGGCACCTCAGTTACGAATTATTGACGAAGATGGGCGCCAGCTCGGGGTCGTCAGTCGTAGCGAGGCACTAGCGCTTGCCGATAGTCGAGGCTTGGATCTTGTTGAAATTTCTCCAAATGCCGATCCTCCGGTAGCAAAAATTGTCGATTGGGGTAAATTTAACTACCAGCGCACAAAGCAACTTCAGAAAAGCAAAAAGAACGCCAAAACCCTAGACGTTAAGCAAATGCGGTTCGGGTTAAAGATCGGTGATCATGACCTTGGTGTAAAAATCCGTAAAGTAAATGGATTTTTGGACATCGGTCACAAAGTAAAACTAGTAGTGGTATATCGTGGTCGCGAAATGGCACATAAAGATTTAGGCTTTAAATTAGCCGAAAAAGTCATAGCAGACTTCGGGGAAAATATTGTGGTTGACCAACAACCTCAATTATCAGGAAAGCAACTCAGTTTTGTAATTAGGAGCAATAATGCCAAAATTAAAGACTCATAGCGGTACAAAAGACCGGATTCGAATCACTAAAAATGGAAAGGTATTACACCGTCACTCAACCGGTAATCACCTTTTGCAGAAAAAAAGCGCCGCCCGTAAGCGTCGCTTTGCTGGACATGACGTTATGACTGGAAAAAGCATAAAAAATATTAAATTAAAACTAGGCCAGTAGTTCCATTTATTTTAAAGTAAAGGTAGTTTAAAGATATTTTATGAGAGTAAAACGAGGCGTTACAACTAAAGCCAAACATAATAAAGTTCGTCGTGCCACAAAGGGCATGACCCGTGCACATCGTTCTAGTATCAAACGAGGAAAGCAGGCTGTAACTAAGTCTTTGGTTTATGCTTACCGCGACAGAAGGAATAAAAAAAGAAGTTTTCGTGCTATATGGAACGCTCGTATTAATGCTGCAGCTCGCCTAAACGATAGTACCTATAGTCAATTTATCGCCGGACTTAAGAAAAATAATATTGTTCTTGATCGAAAAATATTAAGTGAACTAGCAGTAAGCGAACCCGCTACATTTAAGGCTTTGGTAACGGCTAGTAAGAAATAATTTTTTATTTGGATAACAAAAAAACCTCCAAATATGGAGGCTTTTTTAATGTCAGGCTCACTATAAGCCGGGTTCTGTATCCCGACAAGTCGGGACGTCGATCATCTATCTAGCCTACAAATTGCTCTGCAGATCGAGCGGATATAATCGATAAGCCGTGGCGGGACGCTCAGTAGGCCTACCTCCTTGCAGCGGACAGGGTTTACCTTCTGCTTACGTCACCGTATGCAGCTGTGGGCTCTTACCCCACTCGTTTCACCATCTCCTTATAAAAGGAAGTTTCGTTTCTGTGGCACTTTCCCTAAGGTTGCCCTCGGTCGCCGTTAGCGACTGTCCTTCCCTGTACTGCCCGGACTTTCC
>JBBTTS010000006.1:0-13687 GCA_038064135.1 Patescibacteria group bacterium
CTTTTAGTACTTGTCGAAATAACAATGACTTTAGCCGTGTCGGACTAAATGGCAACAATACTGTCAACCTATATGACACATGCCGAAACCAGTTAGTTGTTAATGGTGGCATATTAGCCTACAGAATCAAGTGGTTACTTACTTTTGGGTCACTACGAAATTCTCAAGATCCTGGGCATTTGGAATACCCGGGTACTCCGACAGCTTCTTCTGTTGCTCCTCTGCCGTTCAGAGCTTGCGAAAACGCCGGCACATTAGCCAATAATGGACCTATTCAAGGCCCAAGTTTAGTAAATATTTGTGCTGCAGAGATAGTTATACAAAGTCCTCTGTCTTATTTATCTGGACCACCTATGTCTGCCGATGGTTATGCTACTACTTTTGATTATATAAGCTCTCTAGCACCGCTATTATGAGGATAAATATGACTAAGAAAAAATCCCAACTTTTATTTAAAAAATCAAAAAGTTTAACTTTAGCTAAAGCGATAGTAAGTGGCGATTTTAAACATCCACATACAAAAACAGCGTATACAGTTTTATTTATTTTGCTAGGATTTATATCGCTTTATACTGGCTGGTGGTGGTTTAAGCGCAACGACCATGTGCAAATAATCGTACCTCCCAAAGTTTCAAATGATCTAAAAACTCCTAATGTAAGCGCAATAATAAAACAGCAAGAAAAGTTAGATATTTCTAAAAAAACTCCGCAAGAACTGATGTCATATTATTATTTACTAGGTTCAAATTATATTAAAAATGGGCAAGTCGACAAAGCCAAAGAAGCGTTAGAAAAATCACTATCATATGGCGAGTATGCTTTCACCTATCAAGAACTTGGGCAATTATATATCAACCTGGGCGATAAAGTTAAAGCACTCGAGATGTATAAAAAGTCCGTTTACTTACATCAGAAAAATCCAAATCAAATTAGCCCCACCCAAATGAATTATTTGAATATAATAATATATGAGTTAGAAAGTGAAAAAAATCGTACTATTCACCCCAGTGAGGTGGAACCATGAATTATTTAAAGAAATTTAAATATCAAATAGTAGGATTTTATTTCATCCTGACTATAATTTCAGCTGTAACAATTTTATCAACCAGAGCGTTTGCTGATGTGACTCAAAGGTTACCAAACACTCCAGACACATCTGGCTCATATACTGGTGATCACAATTTATACACTACTCAAGGTTGGTTAGAGGTATCTAAAAGGGGGAAAATTAATTCTACAACTTCACATTTACAACAAAATCCTATTGCTTGGTATAAAGTTTACTCAACGTCGAGCACTATTACATTGTCTATTATTGACGCGCAATACTGTAGCACAAGAGATAAAGGGAGTGCTTTTGATACCTACTTTGTAGCTTATAAAACTACAGCCGAAGAAAAACTTGCTAACCCTGTGACTAAATTAAGCGGCTTGGATTATACATATGTTGCCGGAGCAAGTTTGTGTAATAATGCTCAAAGTTTCACAATAACAGGTTTGACACTCTCAAATGTTTATGGTCACACTGGCAAATATACTGGTTTAATAATGGTAAAGCATTTAGGCCCAGACCCTAACTGTGCAGGTCCTAATTACACTACCTGCGGTGGCGGTTCAGGTGATACGAATAATGCCGGACGGGCAAATAGATATAAATTTGAAGCCGTGACACCTCCGGCAAATGGCTTTTTATTAGAGTATTGGCATCAAGCTGAAGTAGAGGGAGTCGCTAACCCAATTAACGACACTTACAGTAATACAGATCCCAGAACAGTTGAAGCTGCTAATTTTAACATGGGTCAACCTTTGTCAGTTACTGCAAACCTCAATGTATTAAATAGATTTTTTGACATAGAATTTACTCCACCATGTAATCAAGTCGGTGATAAAACTGCATATTTAAAATGGTTTGACGATGATTCTCAGACTAGTCTAAGATTTTCGCTATATGAGACTATTGGCGCTTCCACAACCACAATTGTGGCAGATCAACCAGCCAATATGGGTGATAATAATTTTGGTACATATCAGTTTACAGTAAAAGCTGGTGCTAAGTATCAGTGGAAATGGTTAAAAGTTGATGCAGATAATGGAGTACAATTTTGGATGCCATTCGATGGCCTAAATTATAATGCTGGTAATCCTTGTCCTTCAGTGAATGTCGATCCAATTGGCCCGCAGCAGTCTGCCGGTGCAGGCGGAAATTTTAGCTGTACCAGCTTGAAGGGATGGACTACAGATGCTAATAATGCTGCAGCTTTGCGTGTTGCCGTTTACCACAACACTCCTGCAGGTGCCGGGGCAGTGCCATTTTATGTCGGTACCGCAAACCAAACAACTCCAAGTTCGCCACCAGATTTATCTGCTGCACCTATAGGCACGCCTGCGAATCATGGATATAGCCTTGATGTGACAAGTATTGTTACAAGTGGTAATAACACTTTTTATATTTATACATATGGAATCGATGGCAATGGTGTCGAAGATCAGACGGTAGTACTAACTTATACCTCTGCGACGATTGCATGCAATCCTGGTGGGGCAAAACCAACAGGCACTCTTACTCTGGCATGCTTGAGCAGCTTAGGAGACGCAACCAAAAAGGGAATCACAGTAAAAATGGATAATTTGAGTGATACGGATTTGCCTGGTCATTTAAGATTTAGAGTAGAAATTTGGGTAAATACTTTTCCATCATTTTTGCCAGGAGGAGTTGCTCCAACTAGTACGGTAGAGGTTAATGGCAGCACGTCAACCGACATTCAATACTTCACGCCACCTAGTGGTATAAACATACACACGGTTAGAGTAATTATAACAACACTAGATGCTGCCAGTGGCGCAGCAATAAACCCAACGTCAACTATGATCCAACAACAAGTTGGACCTTGTGCTATCGTTTGCACTCTTACGGGTACTGGCACGATCCAACCAGGTGACCCTCAGAATATAATCATTAATATTATAAATAATGGAACTGATGCCATCACAGCTGCATTAACCAGTGTCGATATTCGTACACCACTGTATCCAGCAACTGGTCAGGCAAATGTTTCGATACCAACATTCCCATATAGTGCACCACCCCCGGGGCTTTCTTTCTTGCAAGTGACAAAAGCGGGTGATGCTACTTCAGAAGACCCAAGTGGATCTCTTCCAGCGCCATCAACAACTATCGGGCCTGGTAAAATAGGGCTGTATAATACCAAATTTACTAACGTTGATGCTTTTTCGACTGCCAATTTCTCTTCGGGGCCATACAAAGTTTATGCTACTTTTAATGGCGTCACATATCCTTGCGACCCACCAAACGTAATAAATACAGCCCATGCCTTTAGCGTAGGTTATAAACCATACTTTCGAATTTATAATGGAGAAATATGGTCAGGCAGTTCAGACGGATCGCCGTCTAATAATTGCCCTGGATGGGGGTCGGATATACCATATGGATATTCGCAAACATTTGCCAAAGAAACTCGGTGGAATTACACAAACAACGCATTAGATGAAGTTGATACAGGAGGAGGGACAAATTTAGCAGCTTTTGCTACAGGTGGCATTGACGAAGTATTTAGTCTTGCTTTAGGTGATCCCGTTACTTCTCAACGAGATAAACTACTATTTGGTAACTACAATTTAATATTTCCTACTCAATCCGAAGATCCATCTGTAAAAACTTCGTCCGACGGTGGATACTCACAACTCAATCATTGCCCGGCTGATGCCTATGGCAAGATGCCATTAATTGGTACAACTCCGGATACAACTATTGACAAAACATCTGGTGGTCCGCCACTTGCTGATACATCTTGGTTAAATAATATGTATAACAGTGCTAATAACTCAATCAATAGTTATTTTTACCAAGCTGATAATTTAGCAACTAGTGGCACAGTAGAGTCTTTAACAATTTCTACTCAACTTATAACTGATGGACCTAGTGGAGTTGGTGGATTATGCGATCCAGTAAATTATTACAAAAGAAAAACAATTAACTTATATGTCGACGGAAATGTAATTATTACCGGCAATATTACTTATCAAGACCCTGCTAGCAGGGTCTGTAAGCAAGTTATACCTAGATTTCAGCTTGTAGTTCGAGGTAAAGTTTTTGTAGCAAATAATGTCACGAGACTTGACGGAGTTTATATAGTTCAGCCTAAATCAGGCATAGCTTCCAGCGGTACTTTTTATACTTGCCGCCAAAGTGACGGTTCGATTATTTCTAATCTTGGTGGTCAAGCGGCGGGGGCAACGGCTATTAATTTATATAATAGTTGTGCAAATCAATTAGTTATTAATGGTACAGTTAGTGCCTATAGTATCAAAATGCTCCGTACTTATGGATCACTAAGAGATGCTACAAAAGGCAAATTAGAATATCCTGGTTCAGTTCTTGCCCCCCCAGATACTGATGCGACTTTGAAACATATAGGGGCATCGCTTGTAGACAGTTCCTTGTCTTCCGTAAGAGGTTGTGAGCATGGTGTAGCAGCAGTTAATAATCCGGTAATAAATAATATTTGTGCTGCTGAAGTATTTATACATTCACCAGAGTTATGGATTGCTTCATCTCCCAATCAAAATTATTTCGACGGTCTAACTTTTGATTTCATTGCTTCAGTTCCACCACTGTTATAAAAATGTTTGTAACCAAAAAGCTTATGGTATAATACGAGATAACTATGAGTCCCGTTTGAGTCCAAGGGTGGGCACGCGATGGTCTCAGGGGTTTCTAACACATGACCAAAGGTTTTATCAAAATCATCATAAAAGGATTCTAGCGGATGAGTATACTGAGTGGGGTATCAGATTTTTTTGGTCTAGACATCGGTACTTCAAACATTAGGCTTGTTCAGCTTGGTGGTGGTGGTAAAGTTCACGCATTAATTAAATACGCCATGACTCCAATTGACGACAAAATATCATTGAGTGATTCCGATGCTGATCAACAAAAGCTGATGGCAGTGGTGAAAGAGCTTATAGACACAGCTGGTGTTGCTACAAAAAATGTGGCTGTTGGTATTCCTTCACAGCGTGTATTTACCACAGTTGTTGATATGGATAGATTACCCCAGAATGAACTCGAAAAAAGTATTTCTTATCAAGCTGACTCACTAATCCCTACACCATTAGCAGAATCAAAACTTGATTGGCAGGTAATTGGTGATTCGCCTTCGGATAAAAATAAGCTAGAGGTATTACTTTCTAGTGTTACTAATAATTTTGTTGAAAAAAGACTAGATTTACTCGAATCAATCGGACTTAATGTAATTGCTTTCGAGCCAGATACAATTGCGTTAGCCCGCGCACTTTCTGCCCCTGATAATTTACAACCACAAATGATAATAGACATGGGTAATATAAGTACCGATATTGTTGTTACTGCTAACGGGGCACCAAGACTTACCAGGTCTATACCAACCGGCTCAGATGCAATTGTTCGTGCAGCTGCACAAAATCTAAATATTGACGAAAAGCAGGCTCAACAATTTGTGTTTAAGTTTGGCCTAAGCAAAGACAAACTAGAAGGCCAGGTTTATAACGCGATCTTAAGCACGGTAGATATTATTCTTGGTGAAGTAGAAAAATCTATAAAGTTTTTCAGTAGTAGATATGGTGGTCAAAAGATAGAGCGTATTATTGTTTCTGGCGGCACAGCCACGCTTCCAGAGTTCCCGCTACACTTGGCAAATAAATTCGCTTTAAATGTTGAAATCGGAAATGCCTGGAGAAATATATCATTTCCTGCAGATCGACAAAATGAACTATTAGCTGTGTCTAATGCGTTTGCGGTAGCTGCAGGGCTTGCGGAGCGTGCCGAATGATACAGTTAAACCTTTTACCAGATGTTAAACAAGAATACATAAACGCTCGCCGTTCTAAGCGTATGGTGGTCATGATTTCATTGATGGCTAGTGGTGGTTCGTTAGCGCTACTTATTGCACTGTTCATTGGTGTCTATGTGTTTCAAAAACAGCACATGGATAATTTAAAAAATAATATTCAGACAAAAAGTGAAAAATTAAAACAAGAACCTGAGCTAGACAAAATCTTAACAATTCAAAATCAGTTAAATAGCCTTAAAGATCTATACGAAAAACGTCCAATTGCCACAAAGTTCTTCAATTATTTGAACAAAATTACACCAACAGAAATTACCGTAAGTAATACTAGTGTCGATTATGTTAAAAATACTATGGTTATAACGGGAGGAGCCTCAAACCTTACAGAAATAAATAAATTTGTAGATACCATAAAATTTACTAAGTATTCTGATGCCGGTAAAGACTCCGGAAATGCATTTAAGAACGTTGTTTTGTCATCTTATACTTTAGGTGACGCAGAAAAAAGCACTAAAGCTGGCTATACAATAAATTTGGAATTTAATCCGGATATTTTTGATGCCAAAAAAGACACTGACATATCAGTAAACATCCAATTTACTACTCGATCTGAAACCGAAAAGCCTAGTTTATTACAAAGCAGCTCACAACAAACAGAAGGAGCTCAATAATGGCACGAGATATTTCAAGTAAACGTTTACTTATTGACAAATCAATTGCTACAACTATTGGGGTAATAGCTGGGGCATCATTTGTCACAGTGTTTAGCTTAATCGCTTCACAGGCAGTCTGGAAACAACGCACATATCAAGCTAAAGTAATAAGTGAGCGTGAAATAGCCAAAAAGCAACTTGAATCCAATTTATCTGCAGTTGCAACTTTGCGTACACAATATCAGGCATTTGTACAAACTAACGAAAATATTATTGGTGGAAATCCAAGTGGACCAGGTCCTCAGGATGGAGATAATGCGCGTATTATATTAGATGCGCTTCCAAGCAAATATGATTTTCCTGCTGTCGCTAATAGTATAAATAATTTATTATCAGGAACTTCAATATCTGCTATCACCGGTGCTGATGACGAAATTGCTCAAGTGGCAAAGCAGGCTTCTGGCACCGTTCAGCCAATAGAAATTCCTTTCGATATTTCCGTTACAACTGACTATAATGGTGCTATAAGTGTTTTAGATAAAATCCAACGTTCAATCAGGCCAATTAAGATAATCAACTTTTCTATTACTGCCGGCGACACTGGTCAAATCAGCCTGTCAATAAAGGCAAATACATATTACCAGCCTGCCAAAACACTCAATATAACAACCAAGGAAGTGAAATGAAACAAAAAGATTTCGCTCTTATAATAGTAATTGTCATCATAAGTGCAATCATGTCTTTAGTCATTTCGAAATTTACTTTTAGTAGACCCGCCAGTCGCCAGGAAAAAGTTGAGGTAGTCGAAGCAATAAGTAGTGAATTTAAAGAACCTGATAAAAAATATTTTAATAATGAAGCGATAAATCCAACAGTTCTTATCAAAATCGGACAAGGTACTCAAAATCCTATTCGGTAAGTTAATATGAGGCCAACCTTTTGAGTATCTTATCGGCAACCTCCGAAAAGCAGGTGATTGAGCAACTTGTAAAAGAAAACGCTCTTAATGATGCTGATGCTGACAGATTACGAAGCAGTGCTTCCCAAGCAAACAAACCACTGCTTACTTTTTTAGTAGACGAAGGCAAAATTTCTGACGAAATTTTAACCCGTACAGTTGCCAAAGTTAATAAAGTACCATATGTAAACCTAAGCCACGCCAAAGTAGGTGATGATATTCTAGCACTTTTGTCCCAAGATATCGCCGAGCGCTACATGGCCGTACCTTTGGGCCAAATGCAGCAACGCTTAGTTGTGGCTATGCTCGATGCAGATAACGTTCAGGCGGTGGACTTTTTGAGTAATAAAATTGGTAAACCACTAAAAGTATACGCGGCTAGTGAATCGGGTATACGCCAAGTTTTAAAGCAATATTCTGCCAAACTAGATCAAGATGTAGTTGATGCCTTTAATATCGACGAAGAAGCCGAAAATGCAAAAATTGAAGAAGAACAAAAAAAACAAGAATCAAAAAGGCCAGACCAAAATATTTCTGCTATAGTCCAAGATTCTCCTATCAGTAAGGCCCTTACGACCATACTGGAATATGCTGCCAAAAATAGAGCCAGCGATATTCATATCGAACCTCACGAAAAAGATTTACGTATTCGCTGCCGTATTGACGGCGTTCTTCGCGAAATTATGAAATTACCAAAAACATTCGAAGCACCATTGGTTTCGCGTGTCAAAATATTATCTAATTTAAAAATTGATGAACACCGTATTCCGCAAGATGGCCAGTTTACTGTGCTTGTAGACAAAAGGCCTATAGACCTTCGTATCGCTATTGCGCCAGTTGTATGGGGTGAACAAGTAGTCATTCGGTTACTAGATAAAACTGGCACCAGCCTTAAACTAGAAGACATGGGTTACGCTGGTCGGGCACTGCGGGCTATAAGGCACGGGTTAGAACGCCCAAATGGCATGATTTTAACCTCTGGCCCAACTGGTTCGGGTAAATCCACCTCGCTTTATGCCTTGATCCAGGAAATTAAAGATGATTCTATCAACATTGTAACGCTGGAGGACCCAGTTGAATACAAAATGGAAGGTATAAACCAAATTCAGGTAAACCCCGATGTTGGCCTGACTTTTGCCAATGGACTGCGCTCGGTGCTTCGCCAAGACCCCGATGTGGTTATGGTAGGTGAAATTCGTGATCAAGAAACTGCTACTTTGGCTGTTCAGGCAGCACTTACTGGCCACTTAGTATTTTCAACTCTGCACACAAATTCGTCGGCCGGAATCCTACCTAGACTTTTGGATATGGGTATCGAACCATTTCTTATCGCCAGTACAGTACACACCGTTATTGGCCAGCGTTTGGTACGTCGGCTTAGTGGTGAAACTTTAGAATATCAAGCTACAAAGACCGAAATCGAAGCAATTCATAACACACTAGACCGTTGGATGCCAGCAACGCAAGATGAGAGAAAGAAGGTCGAGGAAGTTTTGGGCTTCGAAAACTTGCCACTTAAGGGTCAAAATGCTTATACTTTACATAAGGGCGTAGATAGTGCCGACAGCCCGGGTGGTTACAAAGGCAGGCTTGGACTATATGAAGTCTTTTCGATAACAGAGAAGATTCAAGAACTAATCATCAAGCGAGCCACATCTACCGAAATACAAAAGGCAGCTCAAGACGAACAAGGGATGCTAACCATGCGCGAAGACGGTTACTTAAAAGCCTTAGCGGGTCGCACAACGATTCAAGAAGTTAATCGCGTCGCTGCCGACGATAACGAATAAGGAGGGGTATGGCTACTACAACACTCAAAATCGAAATATTACTAGAAGAAGTTGTTAAGCGCAAGGCTTCCGACCTTCACCTTCAAGTTGGCTTACCGCCTATGCTTCGTGTAGATGGCGCTTTAATACCAGTTACCGGTGTTGATGTGCTTGACGAAGAGGCTGTCGAAACTCTAGTATTTTCAATTCTCGATGACGATCAAAAGCAAATTTTATTAAAAGACAAAGAATTCGACTTTAGTTTTGCTTTTGGTGATTTAGGGCGTTTCCGCGTAAACGCTTTTCACGAACGTGGTAACTTGGCCTCTGCACTACGTTTGATTCCTAATGAAATTCTAAGTATTGAACAGCTAGGTTTGCCAAACATTGTCAATAAATTTGCAGACTATCCACGCGGATTAGTACTGGTAACTGGTCCAACTGGCTCCGGAAAGTCCACCACATTGGCCTCGATTATTGACAAAATAAACCACGAGCGTGCATCGCACATCGTAACTATCGAAGACCCAATCGAATTCACTCACCGTAGCAAAAAAGCCGTGATTGTCCAACGTGAAGTCCATTATGATACCTATAGTTTTAGTGCTGCGCTGCGTAGTAGCTTGCGACAAGACCCAGATGTAGTGCTTATTGGCGAAATGCGTGACCTCGACACAATTGCTGCAGCGATTTCCATTGCCGAAACTGGCCACTTAGTACGGGACACCTTGCACACCAACTCGGCTGCCCAAAGTATCGACCGTATGATCGATGTCTTCCCACCGCACCAGCAACCACAGATTCGCGCTCAGCTAAGCAATATATTAATGGCAATTTGTTCACAGCGCTTAATCCCTGCTATCGGTGGTGGGCGAGTAGCATCAGCCGAAATTTTAATTGCTACCCCAGCAGTTCGTAACATCGTTCGTGAAGGCAAAAGTCATCAGCTCGAAGCTGTTATACAGACAGGTGCAGAATTTGGTATGCAATCTATGGACAAAACGCTGGTTAATCTGATACACAGCGGTACAATTACTTACGACGAAGCTAGAAATTATGCCGTAGACTTAGAAGAACTAAATAGGCTAATGCGAGGCTAATAAATGATTAAAATTTTCGGAGATTTGTGGTGCTAACTTATCGATTCATAGCTCGTAATTCTGCAACCGGTGAAAAAGTTCGCTCGATAGTACAGGCCGATAACGAAAAAGCAGCCGCCAAGTTAATTACCGACCGCGGCCTTACGCCTATAGAGGTAAAGCTTCAATCCGACAGCACCAAGGGACTTGGGCGCATTACCAACCGAATCAAATCAAAAGATCGTGTTTTATTTGCCCGCCAACTTTCAACCTTAATTAACGCTGGTTTGCCATTGGTACAAAGCTTACGCAGTGTTAAAAGCCAAACCCGCAGCAAGGCTCTTGCCTTGGTTGTAGAAGAAATTATTATAGACGTAGAAGGCGGATCTGCTTTTTCGGCAGCGCTAGGAAAGCACAAACACGTGTTTAATGAAATTTTTGTTAGCTTAGTTGCGGCTGGAGAAGTAAGTGGTACGCTCGACAAAGCCCTAGAGCGCATTGCCAACCAGCAAGAAAAAGACGCTGAACTGGTTAGCAAAGTACGTGGTGCCATGGTTTATCCGATTGTGGTTTTATTTGTAATGGCGCTTGTAGTTTCGTTTATGATAATTAAAGTGCTTCCACAAGTGGAAGTTTTGTATGAAGGAATCCCTGGAGCCAAATTACCCCTAGTTACTAAAATATTACTGGGTCTTTCGCATTTTGCTGTTAAATTTTGGTGGGCTGTTGTTTTATTTATTGGACTCTGTGTTTTTGCAACAACCCGATGGATAAACACAGTTGGTGGGCGCAGCGCTGCCGACAAATTTAAAATGAAAGCATGGCCTATCGGCCCACTGTTTATGAAGATGTACATGGCCCGTTTTGCACGAACTGCACAGACATTGGTAGCTAGTGGTGTGCCGCTGCTACAGACGCTCGAAGTTGTTGCCAGAGCCGTAAATAATGTTCATGTGGCTGGGTCGATTAAGGCTGCATCCGAAAAAGTTAAAGGCGGTAAGGCCCTGTCCGAAGCAATTGCTAACGACCCTAACTTTTTAGAATTAGTGCCTAATATGATTAGCATAGGCGAACAATCGGGCTCGCTAGAAGCTATGCTAGAAAAAGTAGCCACATACTTCGAAAAAGAGGTTGACGAGCAAATTAAAGCAATATCGACCATCATAGAGCCTGTTATGATGATTGGCCTAGGTGTAGCGGCCATGGTAATTGTAGCGGCTATTTTATTGCCAGTTTACGGCCTAGTTGGCCAAGGTGTGATTAAATAGCTTTAAAAAGGCTTGCAATTTAAACATAAGCAGCGTAATATCGGTAACATAAGGGAATTAACACAATCTCAAAGGGGGGATAAAGAGTGAAACAACAAATTAAAAAACGAATAGAAGGCTTTACGATCATCGAAGTTATGATAGTACTTGCCATTGCTGGGCTGATTTTGCTGATTGTATTCTTGGCCGTTCCAGCACTTCAACGTAACAGTCGTAACACACAACGTGGTAATGACGCAGCACGAGCACTTGCTGCGGCACAAGAAGTGTTAAATAATAATAATGGTGACATGGCAACTGTTACCAGTGCGAATATTCAGGCAGCTATTGCAAAACCCGCTTATTATACATTAGCAGCTATAACAACTGCCGCGGCACCACTTGCTGCAACGAATGGAACTACAATAGACTCTATAATTATTTATAGAGGGTCTCAATGTGCGACAGCACCTCCCGCAGATGTAGGTAAGGCCATAGCAGGGACGACCCGACAAATGGCTGCAGTATGGACTGCAGAAGCTGCTCAACTACGTTGCCAAGACAGCTAGTTCAGTAAAGTACATGACCGAGGAATAGTTGGATAAATAGTCAAAGTAGTAAACGATCTTAGTTGTAGCAAACTGCAACCAAGATCGTTTTATAGAAAAACAATTTATTTACAGGTAATTAATATTCCCAGAAGTAACAAAACTTCCGCTGGAAAAGAAGTAACAGAATATTATTCATTCAATAACTTATGATAATTATTGATTCATGAAACATTTTAGGATTAAATCCTACACTGTGAATAAGAACACATTCGGGTTTACTATTCTAGAAATACTTATAGTGATTGCGGTAATGGGCGCAATAACCGCCGTGGTATTTATTGCTATTCCCGGATTACAGCGCAACAACCGTAATGCACAGCGCGAAGACGACATTAGCAATATTGCTGCTGCTATTACTGGTATCGTAAACAATAACAAGGGCAAAACTGTTACATCCACCGAAATAAATGCCATTAAAACTAGGGCTCAGCCGTTTAAGCAATTCACGGTGTCTATAAACATGACCGTTACAGTACTAAGTGTAGCTTCACAAACACTGGCAGCTGTAACAGATTTTAATACCGTTGCTATTGTAACAGCGGCAAATTGTGAGCCAGATGGTAGTGCAAAATATCCAACCACCGGTAATAAGCGCACTACAGTTTTACTTTATGCTTTCGAAGGTGCTAATGGCCCAATAAGTAAATGTTTGCAAGTTTAAGTACTTGGCTTTGACTAACTAAAAAGTTAATATATTGCTAATGATTTATTTTTTACTTGCGCTTTTGGGATTGTGCGCTGGAAGTTTTGTGAATGCTTGGGTTTGGCGTACACATAAACAATTTTCGACAAAAAGCAAATTAAAAAAATATTCTATTACAAAGGGCAGATCGGTTTGCGTTCATTGCGGTCGGCAGTTAAAGTGGATCGACTTGATTCCCGTATTAAGCTGGTTAAGCCTAAAAGGCAAGTGTCGATATTGCCACAAAGCAATCAGTAAACAATATCCTTTTGTAGAAATAATTGTGGCAATTATATTTGTAATATCTTACACATTTTGGCCCCATAATCTAACAAGCCCCAGCAACCAGCTATTTTTTGCTACATGGTTAATTAGTATCCCTGCGCTAGTTTCTTTGTTTATATATGACTTAAAGTGGATGCTTTTACCCAACAAAATTGTACTCCCGACATTTCTTATGGTATCGATTCTTAGTTTGATCGGTGTCATTATTGCCAAAGATTTTGGTATTATTTTACAACTTTTGACAGCAGTAGCTGTTGGCGGGGGAATATTTTACATACTTTTTAGGTTATCTAATGGTAAATGGATTGGCGGCGGAGATGTAAAGCTAGGCTTTTTGTTGGGGCTATTATGTGGCACGCCATTTGTAAGTATGCTTATGTTATTTATTGCATCACTTTTAGGATGTTTTTATGCATTACCGTCTCTGTTAGCTAAAAAAATTAAATATAACTCAAAGATTCCTTTTGGTCCCTTTTTAATTTCCGCTACTGCAGTCGCTATTATCTGGGGACCACCAATAATTAATTGGTATACAAGTTTATTTGGTTATTAAACTA
>JBBTTS010000007.1:0-6890 GCA_038064135.1 Patescibacteria group bacterium
TGGTAATCTTCGACCCACTCCTCGGCATCTTCTTCATAGTCATTGTAAAGTGTTTCGCTGAAACACTTGTCTTTGTTTAGATCATTATATTTAGTAACAACTATTTTTCCGCGTTTGTGGTTAGTAAATACGCAGCGAATGTTGTCTCCGTAATCTAAGCGTATTCGTACACCGTTTTCTGCCCAGTCTGTCTTTAGCAAATAGTCACCATCGTAACAGCTAATATCGTGTATATCCCATCCTTCAACTTGGTCTTCTGTAATTTCGATGTAACTGGGGCGATGAAGTGTTTTGCTCCAGGTATCTGAGTATTTGTCATCATCGTAGCCATCATCTAGGTAGAAGCTGTAGCCATCATTATTTTGCCAGTTCGAAAATGAAATGTTGTTCTCGTTAATTGCTGGGATTTCCTCTTCTTCGTTGTAGTCATGTTCGTCATTAACTTTACTTACATTGAAGTGGAAATTCTGAGCGTCATGAGGAACAGCAACTTTCTCTACTGTTAAGCGAGGCCTGCGTTTGTTATAGAAATGACAAGTTATGTAAGCGTCATCGCCGACGTAGAAATTGTCAGACTCTGTACCATACCCCTCGGTAATCACATAACCGCGAGCATTTTTACATTCAAATTTGCTCTTGTAATCTTTCAAATAAGTACCTTCGTAAGCTGTCTCACTTACGTTATATTGACCTGTTACAACCTGAACAAAACCAGTTGACCCATAATTACCAACTTCCCACTGTGTAAAGTCTGTTTGTCCATTGATATGAAGATTAAATAATCCGTTATCTTCTTTTGGAACTAGGTGCTTAACGATTTTAACTTTTCCTGTGTCACGGGTGTTGGTGAATGTACATACTACATTTTCTAGTGCCCTGACTTGAACCTGAATAGCTTCTAGCGCAACATACATCGGCTCTTCACCAGTACAATTGGACTGCGTAACATGATAATTTGGTTTTTGTTGTTCACTAACCGTATAAACTCCGGCCTGAACCTTTTGTGTATTTTCGCTACCAGTTTTGTAGTCACCTTGGCCATTAATGTCCCAATTCCAGTAGGTGCTGTCTTCGATGTCGATTTTACCATCACCATTTGTGTCGACGTTTTTTATTACAGTAATTGAACCTGGTAGCTGTTTATTGACAATCGTACAACTTCTTTCCAGGTAGCCTTCGCTTATTTCTAAGTTTTTACAATCATTTGAAAGTTGTTCCCAACCATAAGGCACATTTTCAGTGATGTTAAATGTTCCATAAGTTACTTCATATGTAACAGTTTGATCATCGTAAATTGTACGTTGGGGATTACCTGTAATTTCACCCGAACCACTTGCAGTAATACCAAAACCTTGTTGATGCCCATTTGGATAGGTTTGCTTGGTTACTTTAATAACACCTTTTTTATGATTTTTAAAAGTGCAAGTAATGTGTTGATTTGCTAATAGATTTACAGTGACCGTTGTACCCTGAATTGGGAAATTTACGATTTGGTTCTGAGTATTTTTACACTCAATTTTTTTCAACCACCATCCATCAACCTGGTCTTCAGTAAATGAATAATTGCCAGGTGAAAGATTTTCAAAAGTTTTAGCTTCTGGCGTTTGATCTTGACCTGCACCAGGCTCATCATCTAGGTAGAAGGTATTCGGTGTGGCGGTGGTCGTAAATTTAAAATCAGTATTTGTATGAGGTATAGCATCTTTCTTAATTGTTATTGTCCCGGTCGATTTTTTATTGCACAAAGTTATGCTTTTAGTTTGATTTTTAACAACCGTTACACTTACTGGAAGTGAAGTGCCATTTGGTGTCGTGCAACTTTTCCCCTGTTGACCAGTCACGAACCAACCAGTAAAAACATAGCCTGGAATCTGATTTTCATTGACAAAATGTTCTCCTGCTGTGACATCTTCTTGATCGTCACCCATTTCATTATCGGGAGTATTTCCGTCTAGGCCCCATTTAAAGCCAATCTGATTTGCTTCGCTGTTATTACCCTCAAAAGTTCCATTACCATCCGCATCAACCTTTTTATTTACCTTTACGCCACCAGTTGGGAATTCACAGTCATTATCCCAGATTGCTTGACCTGCTGCTGCCCAATTGTAGCCAGAATGCACGTCTTCGACAGGTGGAATTATGTCGCCCCACTCGGTATGCTTGGGAATTGTTGGATAAAAAATTGGACCCTGGTGTTCAAGATAATGATCACCGTTGCCGATACCATCGACAGCGCTTTCATCTACTTCAATTTCTTCGTATGGATTGGTATATGAAGACGTGCGATGACAAATTCTTACTTTATGTTCATCGTCATCATTATTGCCACTCGTTGCGAACGCTTTATCAGTAACCGCAATAGGCATAAGTTGCGCAGTAAATAAGGCCACAGCCATTAATGCACTACGAATACGCCTGGTATTCTTTTTTATCCAACCCATAACACCTCCCTTTAAGGTGCGAAGTGATCTGCTCCGCGTTATTTACCTGATAGGCAAAGACCACACCTCTTTGTTGATATTGATTATGGAATAGCTTTTAATAAAATGCAAGTACTAAAATTTGCAACATTTACTTCTTGCAGAAGTGTAACTAAACCGCTATGCTTGTAAATAAGATGAGACGCGTTAAACATGGGGTGGGCTATAATGCACGCGAAATTATTTTGTTAGTTGTTGCTTGTGTTTGTGTTTTAGCTACATCTTGGTACGTTAGCAAAGGTAAAAATGTAGTCGATGGTTCGGTTAAAATCACAAAAAATGATATCCAGATTTTAAATGACCAAGTACAGGCCATATACACAGGTATTAACAGCGGCGTATCCAATGACCAGCTAGTGAGTTTATTTGGTAATTCACCTAATCCGGAAATTATCGAAATTGACAGTTATTCAACAATATCAAAATTATACTGTGGCAAAACTCTACCCTTAGAATTTATCTATAGAAGCGCAAGAATAAATAACGATGGTAGTGCGGATACGGTGATTGTCGGTATAAGTAATGGTCGGCAGGCTTTTTTTGTACAACTTAACTGGATTTTTACTAATAATCTTTGGCAATTGAATCGTATTTTGTGCAGTGTTTAACTTTGTAGTAGTTATTGCCTGTACAATATAAATTGATGAAGATTGACTCAATTTTGGGTAGACTTAATCCAAAACAACTCGAGGCCGTTGAATATATAGACGGCCCACTTTTAGTTTTAGCGGGTCCTGGGACGGGTAAAACACAGCTCCTAAGTTCACGAGTAGCTAATATATTGCAAAAAACAGATACCCCTCCCGAAAATATAGTTTGTTTAACATTTACAAATAATGCTGCGAATAATCTATATATGCGCTTGCAAAAATTAATTGGCGGTGCCTCAAGACAGATTAAAGTAAGAACATTTCATAGTTTAGCGGCAGAAATAATTGCCGATAATTCAGATTTTTTTTGGAATGGGGCGCGCATGCAAGTATTACCTGATATTTTACAAACCCGTTACATTCGCGAAATATTAGCTTCCTTACCAGTTTCGTCACCCTTAGCAAGTCAATTCGCTGGTGAGTTCACGGCAAGCGGGGATGTTTTAAGGGGCATCAAACTTGCCAAAGAAGCTGGACTTTCCCCGGATAAATTAAATGCTCTAATAAATACCAACCTGAGGTATATTGATTTAATCGAAAATCAACTTGTAGATGCATTATTACTTAGAATTAATCAAAAAAATGTATCTTTAATCACGAAGGTGGTAAATTCTTTGCCACAACAACAAATAGAAAAATTTGCGGCGCCTTTTATCGGCTTAGATAGTGTACTAAAAAACACTCTTAACGAAGCTATGGTCGAGTCAGAAAAAAGTGGAAAATTTACAGCCATTAGCCGATGGAAATCCAGATGGCTTAGTACGCAGGATTCAAAACCAGGTCTACACAAAGAACGATCTCGAAATTTGTGGTGGCTAGAACTTGCCGAAGTTTATTCGATATATCGTCAAAGACTTCATTTGAATGGATATTATGACTATGCAGATATGTTGGTTGAATCAATTAGTGTACTCGAACAAAATCTGAATTTTTTAGCCGCGCAACAAGAGCAGTGTCATTATCTTTTGATTGATGAATTTCAGGACAGTAATGCAGCCCAACTACGCCTTGCAGCTCTTTTATCGGCAAGTTCAATACAAAATGGATCACCAAACATCATGGCCGTAGGAGATGACGATCAGACTATATTTAAATTTAACGGTGCAGAACATAGTAATGTGATGGCATTCGAAAAAATTTATCCAAAAAGTAAAATAATCATTCTTGACACTTGCTACCGATCACATCAAGAAATTATAGACACAGCTGAACTAGTAATCGATCAAGCACATTCAAGATTATCCCGTATTTTGCCTGACTTATCCAAGAAAGTAACCAGTCAAGTTGCAAAATCGACAGACAGTATAATTGAACGGAAATTATTTTCTGTTGCCCAAGATCAATACAAAGAAATGGCCGAGATAGCAAGTAACTGGTATAAAAAAGGCCAATCTGTGGCTATTTTGGCAAGATCTCACCAGAGTTTAGAAAACTTTGTTCCATTTATAGTAGATCAAAAAGTTCCGATTGGATACGAAAGATTAAGTGATATTAGACAGCAAAAAATTACTAAACAGATCAAGAACATTTGTGCAATTGTGGTTGGAATTCAAAATCAAAGGACTCATGATGTGCAACTTGGCGTAAGTGAAATGTTACTTTGGCCAGAACTTGGTTTAAGTCCAGAGCAAATTTGGAAAATTGCCACAAACAGAAATTACGACTGGCCTACAAGGCTTCATAAAAGTAACATTAATGAATTAAAAAAATTACACAAATGGCTGTTTGAAATAGCTAGTATAAGTAGCACCGAAACTTTGGCAGTCAGTTTCGAATATTTACTTGGACTAAAAATGATCGACGGCTACGGCGGCCCACTTGCCAAAAACTGGATTTCAAAAACCATCGCAACCAATTTAGAAATATCATCAACAATCCAAACTCTAAGAACTCTAACATCTGATCTATCTAATAACCAAAATTCTACTTTAGAAGATCTTCATTATATTTTAGACACATCTTTAGGTGGTTCGCAGCCGATCGGTGCCGAAAGGTATATTGGGCACAGAGAAAACTCCGTGCAACTTATGACAGTTCATAAATCTAAAGGTTTGGAATTTGACAATGTAATTTTACTAGATGTAATCGAAAGAGAATGGTCACCCAAGCGCCAGGGTCGAAAAGCACCTGCAAATCTTCCGCTTCAACGCGCTGGAGATGACCAGGATGATTTCATAAGATTATTATTTGTAGCGATATCACGGGCAAAGCAATCAATAATTGTTAGTAGATACAAGTTTGATGATTTGGGTCAAGAAGTTTTAGGTAGCAGTATATTAACTAATATACTGCCAGAACGTGAAATTAATAATAAACTATCATCAATCGCTAAAGCTCAAATTACTGGTTTGCACTGGCCATTGCCAAAGCTCGAAAAAGATAAAAAACAATTAACTAATTTGCTTAATGATTATCAAATGAGCGTTACGCATTTAATAAACTATTTGGACGTGAGCCAGGGAGGTCCTAAATATTTTTACGAAACAAATTTACTGCGTATTCCTCAAGCAAAAACAAGTAGTTTAGCATTCGGAACAGCAATTCACTCTGCACTAGAAACAGCTCAATCTTTAATAAATAAGGATAAATTTAGTCTAAAAAAAGTGTCACAGCAATTCATATATGCTTTAATACGGCAAAATTTAACCAAGATTGAATATGAAAAACAGTTAAATCACGGTTTAGAACTACTTAAAATTTTAATTACAAAAAATGATCTTGGATTAATACCAGGTAGTTTCCCTGAATATAAAATGAAAGACATCGTAGTTGGTAGGGCAACTATCAGAGGCACATTAGATCTTATTCAAATTGTCAATAATAGCACTATTAAAATAATCGACTATAAAACGGGCAAGCCTATTAAGAAATTTTCTTATACAAATAAACAAACAGCTCTGAAAGCCTGGAAGCATCGTTTGCAGCTTATTTTCTATGCCTTGTTAGTGCAAAATAGTCGCACCAGATTCGTTAATAATCAGCTCCAGACGGCTATGGTCTACTTGGAGGAGCCAAACCTCGTATTACGCCAACTAGAATATATTCCAACCCCAGATGAGATGAGCGAAATATCCCAGCTTATTAATGTAGTCTATGGAAAAATCATGAATCTCGACTTTCCAGATACCTCGGGCTATAGCGCCGACTACACCGGTGTACAGTCTTTTATTAGTGACCTGCTAAAAAAATAAACACCCCGTTTTGGGGCGTTTATTTTACTTTTTTAGTTAATGTTATGTGTTTAGCGTTTTTTCTTGGCTTTGGGTTTTGCTGCACTAAATACCCTAGCAAGCGCAGATTTTTTTGATTTTTCTGCAGAACTTAACATTATGTAAAGATTCATACCTACTACCGAACCCAATACCGGGCCCAATAAGTACGGCGTGCCATATGACTGGACACCAACCGCAACTGCTGGGTTCAATACTGCAGCCGATGCACCAGAAGCAATCATTACACCCAAGAATAGCGAACCGCCAATTGTTACGGCAGCTTGCAGCCCGTCGTAACCTTTTTTAACAGCTGCCGCAATTCCAAAAGTGAAGACAAACGTTCCTACAGCTTCGGCTATGAAAATGCGCCAATCCCATTCGCTTAATTTAACGCTCTTATCTAGAGCGGTGTTCCATAAATACTCATTTAGTTGCCAAGCGGCTATACCGCCCAAAACTTGCGCTGCAATATAAACCACAGCTTTGGTTGTTTCGACTTTGCGAATTGTCCAAAGCCCTAAAGTGACCGCCGGGTTAACATGGGCACC
>JBBTTS010000007.1:6900-16503 GCA_038064135.1 Patescibacteria group bacterium
GCCATAAATAAGCTGAACGGAATTTGGCTGAGTACTATTGAAAGTACTGCAGTTGTTAATATTGCCACCCCCAAGAACTCGGCTACCAAAGCAGCAACCTTTTCTCTTCCAAACATGGAGACCCTCCTTAGTTAATACTTTAAAACATACTGCTTTTTTGCGTTCAATGCAATAGTATTCTTTAGCGATTTCGTTTTCGTCGGCGCAACCCAGCTACTTGCAATCTCACAGCTTGGCGATCGATTAAACTTTGAGCCTGATCTAACGAAACTTGATCTTTAGCTTCGGATTTTAATTTTTGGGCTCGCTCATACGCCGCCTGAGCTTCAGCTTCGTTGATGTCGTCCGCTGCATCAGCTTCATCAACCAATATTCTTAAAATGTTGTTATCAACTTCGATTACACCCCCACTGACAGCAAAATGTTCCATCAATTCGTCGGGGTCATTGGCCGTCCTACGCACACTTATAACCCCATTTTCAGCAACACTGACTAGCGGCATGTGTCCAGGTAGTACACCAATTATGCCATCCCGTGTTGGCAGAATAATTTCGTATACTTCATCGCTAACTTTTACACCACCAAGTGTTACAAGTTCAAGTCGAATCATCATTAGCCCTTAAAAATTCGTCAATCACCTCATCTTTAAATACCCAGTCGGGCGAACTGTTAAAAAGTAGTTCTAAATTTGAGACATCAATCGGCAATTTATTGGGGTTGATGAGCCCTTCGTTACCGTGCCTAGAATAATCAGTTGGCTGATGGTCCATCGTTTGTCACCTCGTCGATTCCACCCTTCATATAAAAAGCACTCTCTGATTTATCGTCGTGCTTGCCGTCTAAAATTTCTCGAAACCCAGCAATTGTATCGGCAAGGGAAACATATTTCCCAGGTTTTCCTATAAATACTTCAGCCACAAAAAAAGGTTGGGTCAAAAATCGCTGAATCCTACGAGCGCGGGCAACTGTAAGCTTGTCTTCGTCACTCAGCTCTTCCATGCCTAAAATTGCAATAATATCTTGTAAATCTTTGTAACGTTGTAGAACGCGTTGAACTTCGCGGGCCACTAGGTAATGATCTTCGCCAACTATTTCTGGGTCTAAAATTGTCGAGCTGCTATCTAATGGGTCGACCGCTGGATAAAGTCCTAACTCGGTCAATGCGCGACTAAGTACAATAGTCGAATCAAGATGGGCGAAAGTTGTGGCAGGTGCAGGGTCGGTTAGGTCGTCGGCTGGCACATAAACAGCTTGTACGGAGGTAATTGAACCTTTTCGGGTTGATGTAATACGTTCTTGCAATGCGCCCATTTCTTGGGCTAAGTTAGGTTGATATCCCACAGCCGATGGCAAACGACCCAAAAGGGCCGAGACTTCACTACCGGCCTGTGTAAATCTGAATATGTTATCAATAAATAACAAAACGTCGTTGCCTTGGTCTCGAAAACCTTCAGCAATACTAAGTCCGCTTAAGCCAACACGCAAACGTGCTCCTGGTGGTTCGTTCATCTGACCAAAAACTAAGCTGGTTTTGTCGAGCACACCACTTTCGGCCATTTCGTGGTATAAGTCATTACCTTCGCGGGTTCGTTCGCCGACGCCAGCAAAAACCGAATAACCACTATGAAATTTTGCGATATTGTTAATAAGTTCGGTGATTAGTACGGTTTTTCCGACACCAGCCCCACCAAACAAGCCAACTTTACCACCTTTGGTTATTGGACAAATTAGGTCAATTACTTTAATGCCGGTTTCTAAAATCTCAACATTTCCAGATTGGTCGATTAGGGCAGGAGGGGATTTATGGATTGGGCTTGTTTTTGTAAAAGTTCCGGCTTTGCCATCTATTGGCTGGCCAATCACGTTAAACATTCGCCCCAGTGTTTCGGTGCCAATTGGCACACTGATAGGCGCACCGCTATCAGTAACTTCAGAACCCCTAGTTAAACCATCGGTGCTGCCTAAAGCTACAGTCCGAACACTGGTTTCACTAAGATGTTGAGCAACTTCTAAAACCAGCCGGTTTCCGGCTCGATCTAATGTGAGAGCGTTGTACATTGCCGGTAAATGTGATGCCTCAAAATCAACATCAACTACTACGCCAACTACTTGACTAACCCTTCCTGTTGTCTTTGCTTTTGTCACTGATTTATCTTTGGTCTTTTTCATTATTTCATTGCCTCCGTTCCACCAGTTATTTCTGCTAATTCTTGAGTTATTGATGCTTGGCGCGCTGTATTGAACGCCAAAGTCAAATCGTCTATTAATTCTGATGCATTATCGGTTGCATTTTTCATAGCTAGCATTCGCATTGAGTGTTCGCTGGCGACGCTTTCCAGTGTAGCTTGCCAAAGCTGGGCCTCTAAAAGCCTCTCGGTTACACCATCAAGAACTGCCTCTACCGAGGGTTCAAAAGTTGCGTTGGCCAAAGCAGTAACTTTGTCTTGATCTGCTTCGCTTGTGTCGAATCTAGCGGGCAATAATAGCAAATTTTTAGCTTCTTGAACAATGTTCGACTTTAGGTCAGTATACAAAAGCTCTACGTCATCTACAGATTTAGATTTAAATTGTTCAATGATTGTTTGCAATAACGGACGCACATCATTTGCGCTTGGCTTATCGCCAAAAGCATTGTAAGTGGCCAACACTTCTACGCCCTGGAGTCGCTTAACAAAATTGGCACCTTGCTTACCAATAATGGCAACTTTAACTTGTATATTAGAATTTTGATCATTAATAATCGAGCGAGTTAACAATCGAAGAATGTTGGCATTGTAAGCACCTGCCAGACCTCGGTCGCTAGTAATAACCACATATAACTTACACTTTAGCGGTCTTTTTTGGTAAAGAGGGTGCTGCTCGACATCAGTCATTGTACTTAGCCTAGCCAAAAGGGAAGTTGCAGCGATTCTGTAAGGCCTGCTAGCATGGGCAGAATCTTGGGTTTTGCGCATTTTACTAGCGGCTACAAGTTCCATGGCTTTGGTGATTTGTTTGGTATTTTTTACTGAGCCAATCCGCCGCTTTAAAGTAATTGTATTAGCCACCTAATTCTCCAAGCGACTTAAAATATTCAACTACAGCAGCTTGACCCGCCTGATATCCTGCCTCATATCCAACCGTAATTCCATTCTTCGCACCAGTAAGAGCCATGTCAACAGCTGTATCGCGACTACATTGCCATGCTTCGACAAATCGATTTAGACCCTTTCTTGCAAATACATAGGCGTCTATACTGCTCGCAATCCCGTCAGCCAGAGTCAATATTTCAGCAGGAACTATTTCACTATTTAACTCACTCATGATTTAGATTCTACTTTCGTATTTTCTACTGTTTTGTAGCTATCTGCTATTTTGCGAGCTAACCCAACGATATCTTCCTTTAGTTTGTCGTCTGGCTCAGAACCCTGATTAAGTTTTTCGAGTTGCTTTTGTTGGGTGGTTTTTAAATCGCGAAGCAAATTTTGGGCGACTTTTTTAATGTTTTCGATTGGTACCGCGTCAAAACAGCCTTCGGCTCCAGCGACAAGCAATGCGTACATTTCCCAGACTGCATATGGACTGTACTGCGGCTGTTTCAGAAGCTCGGTAAGCCTTTGTCCACGCTCGATGCGCTGGCGAGTCTCGACATCTAAATCTGTACTAAATTGACTAAATGCTGCTAATTCGCGGAACTGTGCCAAGTCGACTCGCAAGCTTTTGGCAATACTTTTAACCGCCTTGGTTTGAGCATTTCCACCAACACGCGAAACACTAAGCCCCACCGAAATTGCCGGGCGAATACCCTGATAAAACAGATTAGTTTCAAGAAATATTTGGCCATCGGTAATCGAGATTACGTTGGTAGGGATGTAAGCACTAATATCACCGGCTTGAGTTTCGATTATGGGCAGGGCAGTTAGGCTTCCAGCTCCAAGTTCGTCATTCAATTTTGCGGCACGCTCAAGTAGCCTTGAATGTAAATAAAAAACATCACCTGGGTAAGCCTCACGACCCGGTGGTCGTCGCAGCAGTAAGCTCATTTGACGATATGCAGCCGCGTGTTTAGAAAGATCGTCATAAATTATTAGGGCATGTTGTTTGTTGTCCCGGAAATATTCACCCATGGCCGCACCAGCATAAGGTGCAAGGTACTGCAAACTTGCTGGGTCAGCAGCACTTGTGGCCACAATTATAGTTTGATCTATCACACCTTCACGCCGCAGACGTTCAACCAAGCGTGCTACCTTACTTAATTTTTGCCCAACTGCCACATAAATATTAATCACTCCGGTGTTTTGGCGAGTTTGATTTATCATTGCGTCAACCGCCAAAGCTGTTTTACCGGTTTGACGATCGCCAATGATAAGTTCGCGTTGACCACGACCAATTGGTACCATGGCATCTACGGCCATAATTCCTGTCATCAAAGGTTCGTGCACACTTTTACGGTCCAGTACAGCGGGTGCGGTTTGCTCAACTTTGGACATTTGGCTAGTTTTAACAGCGCCACGACCATCTAGGGGATTGCCAAGCGGATCTACCACTCGGCCAACAAGTTCTGGGCCAACCGGAACTTCTAAAACTTCACCGGTGAGTTTAGCGGTTGTGCCAGCTTTTATATGAATGTCGTCGCCAAGTAGTACCGCCCCAATCTCATCTTGACCTAAATTAAATGCAAAAGCTGTAATTGTTGTACCATCATCAGCGGCAATGTCGATCATTTCGTTATAGCCACAGTTTGCAAGTCCATAAATCCACAGCACCCCGTCACTAACCCGGGTAACGATACCGACCGACTCTATCTCGGGTTTGTGGCGAAGATCATCAATGGCCTTTTTAATATTTGCCGAAAGTTCATTGATAGTAATATCACTCATAATATTTTTAAATATTACCTTTCAAAGCGGCCTGCTTGAATCGACTCATTCGATCATGAACACTTAAATTTAGTTGTTCGGCTGGAAGGTCAAGCCTTACACCACCTACAACCGCGGCGTCAATTCGACTATTCATAATCACTTTTTTTGCTTTTGTGTGTTCACGTTTTACCATTGTAGACAGTTCTTTTTGTACTTTTTCAGTTAGTTCGAACGCACTTACGACATTTATTTCTAACAGTCCGGATTCTGATCGAATTGCCAAAACGTCACGCATTAATGAGGGAAGTTGGGCAGTTTGTTTTTGTTTAATTAGCAAAATTGCAATATCCCTAACCAATTGCTCTGTATTTTTAGAATCATCGAGCTGATTAGCTATAATCTTAGCTAAAGTTTGGCGTTCATATTTCACGTTAGTCGCCCCTTTACGGCTGCCTCAATTATTGCGGCATCTTTTTTGCGATCTATTTTTTGGCCAACTACTGCTTCAGTAGCATCGGCTACCAAGTGAACGAGGTCTTTTTGAAGTTTACGTTTCGTCAATGCGGATTCGTGTTGTGACTTAATTTCAGCTTCTTCTAAAATAACTTTGGTTTTTTGATGAGCTGCTTTTTCGGCTTGGCGGAGAAGTTGTCGACCCTCTTTTTGAGCGTTGGAAAGAATTAGATCCGCTTCGTGTCGAGCATTACGAATAGTCTCGGCAGCTTGCTGAGCTTGTTCTTCACGCTCTTTGGCTAGCTGTTCGCCAAGTTTTACACCATCTTCGATAACTAGACGCCTCTTTTCTAAAATAGCCACGACTCGGTTAAAGGCAAGCTTTTTCAAAATAATAAAAACAAGTAAAAAAGTAATTAGCTGCAAAATAAAGGCCTGAACATTTACCCCTAAGGCTTCAAGCGGTGAAGCACTGGCACTAGTCGTTTCGGCAAATAGAAATATCGGCATTAATCCTCCGTAAAAATAATCATTTAATAATAAACAGCGACGCGAATACCAAAAGTGCCATTAGTTCAACAATTGCTACAAATACTAATATTTGACCTAAAAATTTTGCCGATTCGGGATTTCGGCCCACGGCGTTCATAAATGCATTGCCGATTAGACCCACCCCAATACCCGGGCCAATCATACCAGCGCCTAACATCAAGCCTTTACCTATTACTTCTACGTTTCCGGTTAGTTCTGCTAAATACCACATATTTACTCCTTTAGTTAAGTTATTTTGCTACTTTTTGACTATGCATGGTGTGAACCAACGTATCCTCAAACTCGTGGTCAGAATTATCACTGTGTTTGATGGCCAAAGATAAATATGTAACGGTCAACATCACAAATATGTATGCTTGTAAAACTGCAACACCAACCTCTAACCCTAAAAATGGTAGAGCCGTAATAGGTGCAGCAAATTTACCCAAGTAAGCAAAAACCGAGATAATAATTTCGCCGATGGCAATGTTCAAAAAAAGTCGTAATGCTAAGCTAAACAAGCGCACAATTTCGCCAAAAAGTTCGTATATTCCTGCAACGTAGGTTAATGGGTTTTTTAGATTTCCGGCAAAATAATGCCTAAGATGTCGCACAGGACCAGATTCACGAATAGCAAAATATTGAACCAAAGCAAGCGACACTAGCGAAGCCGCCAGCGTGCCATTTAGGTCGGCCGTGAAAGGACGAAATGCTGGGTTGCCGCCTACGGTAAATGATTCGCCAATAACTGGCAATAGTCCCAGCA
This sequence comes from Patescibacteria group bacterium, assembly GCA_038064135.1. Classification (GTDB taxonomy): domain Bacteria; phylum Patescibacteriota; class Saccharimonadia; order Saccharimonadales; family OMJO01; genus JBBTTS01. The sequence goes on from JBBTTS010000007.1 coordinate 13,492, forward strand.
AATTACTAAGAGCGATAAAAAAGAAAATAGCCGCAAAGTATGGGGCATATTTTATTGCTTTAGCGCGCGATCCTAGGCTGTTTTTTAACAGGTCCACAATAAATTCGGTCCCGGCCTCAACTATCTGCACAAATCCACTTTTAGGATGAACTCGGCTGCGGAAGGCGGCAGAAACTAAAGCAACAATTAATATTAGTCCTACTATCCAACCATACAAAACAGAGTTAGTGATCTGCCAGCTGCCAATTTCAAAAAGCGGCGAAGGCGTAATATGAACCGGTGGACCTGTTTCTGTTGCAGCAATCAGCCAATTCATTTTTTACCTCTTTTAGTCTGTACTTGTTTGATGGTTACTGCCACCACCCAAACCACACCACCAGTCGCAATCATAAGCGCTGCCAAGGTGTATGACGGTTCGGATTTAAATTTGTTATCTAGCCATGTGCCGATAATTACAGGGATAATTACTACTAATGCTAAACGCCAGCCCATATCAATAGCCGACGCGACAAATTGCTGTTTAGCAACAGCCATAGCTGCTAGCCTTTCAATTTCATCAACATCAGTCGATTTTACCCTCGTTGCCACGCCCTGTTTCATTCTCAGGTTAAAGTATAGCAGTTTTGCTCACTTACGGGCAACAGATTTATCAGGGGAAAGATTGTTTCAGCCGCTGCATTGGCGTAAGTTCTTCGCCACCACTGCAACCACCTGGGTCGAACTTACCATTAAACTCTTTAGCATCAGCTGGAATTTGTTCGAAACGCTTCATTAATGTTTTTTGATCGTCGTTACCAAAATTTATCAGCAAGCGGTCTTGGCTGTTAATTAATCGATTGGCTAACGAAGTTTCGATTTTACCGTTTAATATGAAACTGAGTTTATTTTGACCTTCTGCTACAAATACACCATTGTCGGTTTTTATTGAATCGTTATTAACACCATAACCTAAATTGGCTAAAAAATGCCCCCATGTTACAGCGTGGGCATGAATATGAACCAGTGAGGCATTTTGGTTGTGCATATGAGCTCGATTTTTAGGATTATTGTGAGAATCACTTGCGCAAGCGGCAACCTCTTCGTAAAAAGTAAAGCTATTAAATTCGTCTTGCTTGCCGTGTATATATAATGCAAAATTTGCATGGTAGTGAATGTTTTCACTTTTAAAAGTAATGAACCTGATCGAGATTAAAAATAAAACACCCGCTAAGAACCCACAACTCAGAAGTAACAGAAATTTATTTTTCAGTATTTTCGTCATCTAGTTATTAACTATAACAGCTGTTAAAATGCCTTGTGTGATAATTGCACATGATGAACTATCTCACGAAACTGTTGAGGAAGCACTGAAACACGCCGATAAAAATAGCGAATTGGTAATAATAATTGTTGTATCGTCGCTAATAATTTGTATTCTTTTTTATGCCAGAAAACTTCAGCAGCCAAAGAAAAAAATAACTGACAACTAATCGCCTATTTAGTGTTAATTAATATTTTATGTGCACTATATGTGGTATAATTAACAAATAGAGATCTGCAATGAACAACAATGATCCGCTAGATATCACATTTGAAATACTCAAACAAGATCCCGATATTTACCGGAATCAATTGATGACGCTTGTCCAAGGCCTAGATTGGGAAAGATCAGTATGGGATTATCACGGTGATCAATCTTGGGGTATAGTACGGTTTTGTTTAGATTTTCATAATATTGACCTGATAGGTGATTCAGTAAACAGAACCATGGTTGAAAAAAAACCGATAAGTAAAGACGTGTTGGCTACCATGGATCAAATAGATGCTTTTAACCCTTCAAAAAGAGATAATTCTAAAGATCTTAAAGAAAAAGTGGCTCGAAAACGGCTACTTGCTTGGATTAATTTTTTCGATGAAATTATGAAATCTTCCGAAGTTGAGGTAAATAATATTAGTAGTGAAAATCAAAATTCTGCGGCTTAATAACAAATGTCGTTTGAAAATTATAAAACAAAAAAATCAGTTGTAATAGTTTACACTGGTGATGGTAAGGGTAAAACTAGTGCGGCAATTGGGCTAATGGCACGAACGCTCGGCAACAATGGGCGAGTTGCATTCATTCAATTCATTAAGTACTGGGGGGTTAGTGAGCATATCTTTATTCGCGATATTCAAGATTTATACAAAGATCAACTATTTTTTTACAAAGGTGGCAAAGGATTTTATAAAGCCGGCAAATTAAGTGCTCAAGACATCTCAGAAGCTCAGCACAAAAAAGCGGCAGCCGATACTTTCCAACAGGCATTGGACTGCGTTCAAAGTGATAACTTTGATCTAGTAATTTGCGATGAAATTAACAATGCCGTTAACGATGGATTATTAACAGTAAAACAGATAGAAAAACTCATAAGTAGCCGCACCGAAAAAACAAGTCTTTGCTTAACCGGCCGGAATTTTCCGAAGGAACTACAAAATTCTTCCGACATTATTACTGAAATGACAAAAATAAAGCATCATTTTGACAATAAATTTTTAGCCAATAAAGGCATCGACTACTAGATTTACTTTATGAAGTATAAACTACCACTAGATGAGTGAAATATTCATAAATTCCGGTGATCACGATGGTTTGCAAACATTGGCTGCACAGTTTTATGACATTCCAACTGCTGTGTTTCCTGAAGGTATTCCCCAAGAATTAAGAAAATTTGGAAATTATACTACAGCATGGGGAGTAATTTTGCCTCATCCAAAGGTAAGTATTGCTGAATTTGATTTATTGCTCAGATACACCGAAGTTCAACCGCCTTTTCATTTTGCAAGCTGCGAGTTAACACCTTCCATCCTGGCAATGACCACACCGAATTCGGAAACTGGCTGCTGGGAGAGGTATGTTTATAATGACCCTAAAGGAATAGCTAGATACGCCACAATTAGCTCGGTCGCTTTAGGTGCAGTAAGTCAGTTGGCCCACAGGCTATTCTGGCAACAACTTGTCGGTAACAGTGTAGGCTACAAGCTTACAGCAGACGA
>JBBTTS010000008.1:0-2548 GCA_038064135.1 Patescibacteria group bacterium
CCCATTTTAGCTACTGGCTTGTTAGTGAGTGTCCTACTATATTCCGTACTCTCCGGAAATATTGGCACTGGTTCAGGCTTTACAACTGGTGCAATAAATTTATTAACCGGAACAGAAACTCCAGGATTTTCATCAAATGTTTCCACGGGTTCAATAAATATTAATGTTGGTACACCCACTGGTACAGGTACCGCCGGCGCAATAAATATTGGTTCAACAGGTAAAGCAAATACAATACAAATTGGGAATACTTCTGGTGCCGTAGCTCAGACTATTAATATTGGAAATAATTCTACTGCAAGTTCAACAAATACATTAAATATTGGTTCTACAATTGGTACTAGTGCAACAAATATTCAAGCGGGAAGTTCCGGAATTGCTTTAGGAACAAATACCACGATTTCCGGTAATCTTTTACCCGAAGCAGCCGGAACACGAGATTTAGGATCTTCTTTACTTGAATTTGATGAACTTTATCTTGCTGATGATAGTGGGTTAGTACTTGGCCTGGATCAAGATGCTACACTGGCATACGATGAAGCTACAGATAACAGGGTTGAACTTACCGGCACGGGTGCAGACCTGTTTATCGAAGATAGACTAAGTCTGGGTGTAGATGCCAAAAATCTCAGTGACGATGGAGTAGCTAATGATTCGAATACCCCAATATCGGCTTACATGAAAGTTAGTATAGATGAAACAGCTGACATAACTATACCGGACCTTGTTTTAACAGAAGGCAGCGCCAAAGAAGGCGACATATTGGTTATAGTAAATGATGAAAATGATGGCTCGCACGACACCTTTACCATCACAAATTCGGCCGGGTTGGTGCAATTACCTGGTGCGCTAATTACACTTGGTCCAAACGACAGCGTTACTCTTATATATACCGATGATCGCTGGGTTACACTCTCTGTATCAGACAACCTTTAGCGTATACTAGAAATAATGAAAACTAGGGCGATAGCTATTTTTGTTTTAAGCATAGCAGTAGTTAGCACAGGGGCGTATATTATTTTACGACTCAACCCTAATAGAAGTAATAACCCAACCGACTCCACCATACATCAAAGTTTCACAGACAATAAGCAAGGTATTAGCTTTGACTACTCCTCAACACTTAAACAAATTGAACTTAATGGTGATGATTTGAAAGATAACTTCGTTTTCAGGGCTGAAAATATTTATAACACAGATCCACCTATTTTAATTTCAGTTCGCTATGAAAATGGTTTAAAAGCAGCTTCTACCGTTACAAAGCAAAGCAAAATTGAGCTTGTGATGCAAAACCTTAGAAAGGCCTACCCAAAACGTTTTCCGAGCTTTGAAGAAGTTAGTTCCAATAAAACAGAGATAGATTCTAAAACAGCTCAAGAGGTCGTATTTACATATACCTCCAATAGCATAAATAGTAAGCAGAGGTTGCTGATTATAGATAAAAACGAAGACACAGTAATATATGTTTCGATGCAGTCAAAGAATTCGGATTACGACAAACTTGATTCAGAGATTTTTACGCCAATAACAAACAGTATCAAAATTAAGTAGACCAAATACTACTGGCTATTTAGTACCAGTAAAATAAAGACATTATTTAACAAACTTAAGTTATCCACAAACAGGGGTAAATTTGGTTATTTTACCCTTGCGTGCGCGCGCGTATAGGGCGTACACTGTTAGTGATCTGGACAAAACAAAAAAGTCTCGCAAGATCAAAATAAAAACCAAAATAAAAAGCGGAAAAAATTATAGTGCTATCACTGGGCAAAAAGCCAGATATTGTGCGACGCTTGTCGCCAAGAGTTAAAGTGATACGAAACCTCAGTCGTACGGGGCTGGGGTTAATTTTGGTCTTAATTAGCCTAGGTGTATTTTCTTATACGCGCGCGGGCGTGTACACGCACACACGTGGGGTGGCAAGTGCAGCTACCAGCAGTACAATGAACTTCCAGGCCCGACTATTAAACTCCTCGGGCAACACTGTTAGTGACGGTAGTTATAGCATTGAGTTTAAGTTGTTTAACGCCTCGAGCTCATCAGGTTCTAGCCAGGGTAGTTGCGTGGGCGACGCAAACTGTGTTTGGACCGAAACGCGTACCGGCGCCAATACAGTCACGGTTACGAATGGTTATTTTAGCGTTAATCTAGGGAGCGTAACTGCATTTGGTGCAATTAGTTGGGATCAAGAACACTGGCTGACTATGAACATTGGCGGTATTGGTGGTCCAACTTGGGACGGCGAGATGACTCCACGAATTAAACTGACAGCTGTGCCTTATGCTTTTCGAGCTGGGTCAGTTCAAGGTGTAGCTGGAGCATTCACTGCAGATGACTTGCTTCAAAAAGCGCCAGTGTCGGTTCAATCTTTGTCTTCGGCGAATGCTGGGCTAAGGTTTAATCAAACCGGGGCTGGCGGGTTGATTCAATTACAAGGCGATGGAACAGATGTGTTTACGGTGACTAAAACGGGGGCGGCCGTGCTGGCTGGGGCCAGCTTAACAATTGGAGGTACCACACAGTCTGGTGCCTTGATTTTGAATGACGG
>JBBTTS010000009.1:0-7815 GCA_038064135.1 Patescibacteria group bacterium
TACTTTTGCGTAGGCAATATGCCTAGCTGCCAGACTATCCTCTAATTTCAACGCTTGTTCGAAGGCCGTCCCAGCTTTAGTGTAATTTTCGGTTTCGTAATAAATTAGCCCTAAATTATGCAAACTTGATGCTGTTGGCTCTATGCTACTAGCTATTTCAAAACAATCGATGGCGTCTTTATATTCTTTTTGCTTAGCGTACAAAATTCCTAATCGGTTATATGCAGCGGCGTTTTTTTCATCTATTTTAAGAATGGTTAAAAGTGCTTTCTCGGCCCTCAATAAACGATTTTCTCGCATTCCTTGATGTGCAATGTCCCAAAGTTTACCAACTTTGTCGCTAATTTTGCGTGGAAACGGCGAAAGTTCTTCGTCTCGAACTTTAATATTCCGCAGAGCCAAGGTACCAAAACCCACAATAAGCACTAGTTCGTACATGTAACTAGAAGTATACTATATCTATAGTTGGATAGCTAAATTGGTGAGTAATAGTTTTTGATTTGGATGACTATTTAAATTCTTTATGGTACTCACTAACATTTTGCCACCACTGTGCCATTTTTTAATAACTTTGCTGGTTTTGTTAGTTTTACTCGAAGTTTCCAGCCCATTCTTATATAGAAACAATAGACTACTAATAAAGCCCCTGATGTTATCGTTCGAAATTTGACTATTTATAAGTAGGCGATCGTATGTGCTACTTTTTAGCCAAGTTTTTGCAAAATTAATTTCTTCTCTTCGGGCTTTCATAAGATCTGTATCAGTAATGAAATCTGCCAGTCCTGCTGAAATTAAAAAGTCCTGTTGCGATTTATCTTGATCAATTTTTTGCTTTAAATAATACTCTTCAACTTGATTTTGAGTTAGTGGTAAAACTGGAATGTGTTGGACTCGTGACGCGATAGTTGGCAAAAGCTGGGTAACTTCTTCGGTTGTTAGAATAAACAAAACGTTGTCAGGCGGTTCTTCTAATAGTTTTAGTAGGGCCGATTGAGCCTCTAGGGTTAATTTAGACGAATTATAAATAACAACTACTCGCCTATCTAGTTTACCGACCTGTTTAAGTTTTAGGTGCTTTTGAATTGATCGTGATTGCTCTATACCAATTGTGTCTGAGTCGGGAGTTATTTGTAGTATCCTTGGCTCGGTGCCTAATTGTGATTCGTTAATATCTAAAAAGGTTGTGCTGATGTACTTTGCCAGTTTACCTTTACCAGAACCTGTTTGACCACTTAGTACAACCGCATGTGGAAGATTGGCGGTCGCAACTTGAACCAATTTCTTAGTGCGCGGATGAAGAAGTAATTCCCCGTTCATCCTAAACTCTGTCCCAATTTGTGGGCAACTGTGATTTGAATACCTGGCGATTTCCACCCAGAAGTGTTAATTCTAGAGAACTTGCATGTAAATACAATCTGTCGCCTTTAGGGCCGCCGTACAGTTCGTCGCCTAGTATGGGGTGACCAATATGTGCCAAGTGAACCCTAATTTGATGCGTACGTCCAGTTTTAGGAATCAATTCCAGATAACTAGTATCGTCCTTTTCATTTGATAGGTGGTACTCGGTCTGTGATGGTTTGCCATGATGATCAGCTCTAAATTTTTTGGGATTATTTGGGTCTCGGGCGAGCGGTATATCTATAATTGCTTGTTTTGGTTCAATATTACCTTTGACTATTGCCGAATATACTTTTTTGACTTTACGCTGCGAAAACTGTTTTTGAAGCCAGTTTAGCGAGTTAGAATTTTTGGCTACAATCATCACCCCAGAAGTGCCTCTGTCTAACCTATGAACTATTCCGGCCCTGTTTCCTGTTAATTCTTGGTTAATTTTAGCTCTTAGCAAGCTTGCCACAGTATGTTCTGGGTTATAGTTGCCCTTGCTATGCGTAAGCATGCCTGAAGGTTTATCTATGACTACACAGTCTTGGTCTTCAAATATGATTTCTAATGAATCGTCGGGTGGATGTACTAATTTCGGAAACTCGAAATTTATCTCAATTTTATCACCACCGCTAACAATAGTTTTTGGTTTACAGATTTTGTCATTAACTTTAATTTTTTGGTCATAAAAAAGTTGTTTTAACATGGACCGACTTAGGTTTGTATCTTGTTTGGCAATATATGCGTCACACCTTAGTTTATTTTCAGGATTATCGACTATTAGTTTAATCATTATTCAGGCGCGTAAACCAACAGCTTTTTGAACTTTTAACAGGGTGTTGTTAGCCTGTTTCTTCAAAAGTTTTTCACTAAGTTCCAGTTTTTGAGATAAAGCATGATCATCTACTTTTTGAAGTTTTAACTGAAAGTCGGACAAAAACTCACTGACCTTGTCTGCAACTGCGGATTTTAGTGGCCCGTATTGATCTTGGCCAATGAATTTTGATTTATTTCCGCCAAGCATCGTGTAAATATCTAGTAAATTGCTAATACCTGGTTGAGCAGCGTGGTCATATTTTATGCTTCTCAAACTGTCGGTTGTTGCTGCCATAACCTTTTTTTTAGCTAATTCTGGTGCATCTGAAAGAAATATTACACCTTTTCCGCTCTCATCACTTTTGCTCATTTTTTTTGTAGGGTCAACAAGATCACGGATTCGTAGGCCTTGATCTTTACCAAAAAACTGGTGCTGTTTTACGACCGGCTCTGGCACAACAAATAAATCTCCAAATTTTGCATTCATGCGCTCGGCAATGTCTCGAGCAAATTCGAGATGTTGCGATTGATCATCTCCGACTGGAACATAAGTTGCGTCGTAAAGAATAATATCTACCGCCATGAGTACTGGATAATCAAACAAGCCGACACTCACACGGTTGGACAATAGTTTTGCCGATTTGTCTTTAAATTGAGTCATGCGACCCATCTCACCAAACCCAGTGAAATTGTTCAGTATTACAGTTAGTTCACTGTTCGCAGAAATATAGCTTTGTCTATATAAAAAAAGATCAGGGCTACTCAAGTCAAGACCGGCTGCTACATAAAGTCTAAGGTTGTGGTTGATTTGATTTTGTAAATCTTGGAAGTTAATTGGGGTAGTAATGCTGTGTAAATCAGGTACAAATAAATTAAATTGATACTCACCCGCTTTTACGTTTGCCATTTCTATCATCGGCAGCAGGGCACCAAAATAATTACCTATATGTAGGTCATTGTTTGCCCTTAAACCAGTTAATACTACTTTTTTACTCATAATTTAGTCTTTATTATATCTTATTACTTACTTTTCAGAAGCTTTGAACAGCTATATTAGTAGTTACTGGGTAGATTCTTCAACTTGAATGATCTCTAGTTGGCCATCAATCATAAGTTTTGGCGTACCCATTTTTAAAAGAGCAGTTGCTATCTCGACCACACCTCTCGGATCATCCGGGCCCATTTCGATATTATTATTTCTTAACACCTCTCTTGCTTCGATTTCGTTCATACGTTTCCTTGTTGTTATTTAAAAACCGCCCAGTGGCGGTTAAAATTATTAGTATTTGACTATAAATTTATTTGATACGAATAAAGCGCCACGCATAAGCGGGTTTTGTAAACCAGAATTCAAAATACAGTAATGTTTGTTTCACAAACCGAACTATATTATTATATTTGGCTGTTGTCAACAAATAAATATTAACGTTTGGTAAATTGTCGCTGTTTTCGGGCGCCTTTGAGACCAAATTTTTTGCGTTCTTTTTCGCGGGGGTCGCGGCCAAGCTGATCGGCCCTTCTTAGTGTACTTTTTAAGTCCTCGTTCATAATAGCTAAGGCTTTGGCTATACCAAGCCTAATAGCGTCGGCTTGGCCGGCAATTCCACCACCTCTGACTTTGGCGCTAACGTTGTACTTGTTTTCGATTTCTAAAATGGCAAAGGGACGCTGTAGTTCATGAAGCAAAAATTTACTGCCTCCAAAAAATTCTATGGCTGGCTTGCCGTTGATAACTATCTCGCCCTTGCCACCACTTAATCTAACCCGAGCAGTAGCACTTTTACGGCGACCTAAAGCGTAAAAATAGTGTGATTGGGCCATAATTTATTTACCTTCTTTCGATGATTTCAATAACTCTGGTTTTTGAGCATCGTGACCGTGTTCTGCGCCAGTATATACTTTTAATCGTGCTAATCGGCCATCCCGAAGTTTATTATCAGGTAACATGCCGCGAATAGCTTTAACGATAACCCTGGTAGAGTTTTTTTCGATTTGCTGGCTTAAGGTGCTGGTTTTTAAGCCACCAGGAAAATTACTGTGTTTATAGTACTTTTTGTCGCTTAGTTTTTTACCTGTTGTCACAAGGTTGTCGCTGTTTACAACAATTACGTAGTCACCGCAATCAACATGTGCTGTAATCATAGGTTTGCCCTTACCAAGCAGAAGTGAAGCTGCTTGAGTCGCTAAACGACCAAGAGGTTTGGCACTAGCGTCTAAAATATACCATTTACGCTCGACTTCGGTAGGCTTTGCACTATAAGTCTTCATTATTTAGCTTCCTTAGTAGTTTTCTTGGTAGTTGGTTTCTTGTCGGTGGTGGGTTTTTCGGGTTTAGCTAGTTCTTTTGACTTATCGGGATTAGTTTCCTCAATAAATGAAACGCGGGCCATTTGAGTATTATCGCCTCGGCGAATATCAGTTCGCTTAACACTTAGGTGACCGCTATTTCGACTAGTATATTTTGGTGCAATTTCGTCGACAAGTTTATGCGCAGCATTAACTGTCTGTAAGCTACTGATAACTTGACGGCGGTTATGCAGATCACCTTTTTTTGCTTTGGTAATCAGTTTTTCTACATAAGGAACAATTTCCTTAGCTTTGGGCAAGGTTGTTTCGATTGATTCGTGAATTATGAGCGAATCAGCCAAACCTTTTACTAGGGCTCGTCGTTGATCACGCTCTCTGTGGAATTTTCGACCCTTGTACCCGTGGCGGTGCATCTCTAAAGCTCCAACTCCGCTAACTTTTCTTTTACTTCATCCAAAGCCTTGCTACCAAAACCTTTAAGTTCACGAAGTTCGGCATCACTCAGGCTAAACAAGTCTTTCAAGGTATGAATTTCGTTGTTAATCAGAGCGTTAGTGGTGCGGGCCGATAAATTAAGATCTTCAATTGAGGTCATTAGTTCTTGCGGTGCGTCACCTTCGTCTCCCGGCTCATTTCCTTCGCTGGTAACGGCATGGGTTGCTGATTCCACCTTAGTTTGACCAGCAAGAGCGCTGTATTGGTTAACTAATATTGCAGCCGCTTCTTCGAAAGAGTCACGAGGTGTAATCGTACCGTCGGTATCAATGGTAATCAGTAGTTTATCTAAGTCGGTCATTTGGCCGACACGAGTGTTTTCTACCTTATAACGAACACGTACAACTGGGCTAAATATAGCGTCGGCAGCAATCATATCACTGGCTTTACGGGCAGAAACTTCCTCGACTGTTCGGTAACCTCGACCAACCTCAACCACAATATCGGCAACAAAAGATGCTTTACTGTCATCAATAGTTGCAATAACCAATTCGCCGTTCACAACTTCAACATCCGCATTTAATTTAATATCTTTGGCCGTTACGGCACCTTTGCCCTTTTTTTCAATGCGTAAGGTATGAGTCTCGCTACCAAAGACACGGAAGCGAACAGCTTTTAAATTTAGCATTATGTCGACAACGTCTTCTTTAATCCCGGGCAAAGTGGTGAACTCGTGCGAAGCACCCTCTACCTTGAAAGATGTGATAGCTGCACCGGCGATACTAGACAGCAACACCCGCCGCAAACTGTTGCCTAAGGTCATACCATAGCCAGAGTGAAGTGGCTCGATGCTAAATGTTGCACTGTTTGCACCGTGTTCGTCGACCTTGACGACTCCTGGAACGTGAATTACTTTTGACATTAAATTTGGCCTCCCTTATTTAGCGTGAGTAGTATTCTACAATTAGTTGTTCATTAATATCTGGTTCGGCGTCCTTTCGACTTGGGGCACCGATTACAGTAATCGTAAACTTGGAACGGTTAACTTTTATCCAGCTTGGAATTTCTGGTGGTGCTGGACTGATATCGTCAATTTTCTTAAAAAGTTCAGAACTTTGGCTTTTTGGTCGTAAGCTTACTTCGTCTTGGGCTAATAGCCTAATCGACGGTACGTCAACGCGCCGTCCATTCAACATAAAGTGACCATGGCTAACTAACTGCCTAGCGGCTCGGCGGCTTGGGGCTAATCCGCTTCGGTAGACTACATTGTCGATACGTTGTTCTAATAATTGTAAAAGTCTTGCACCAGACTGGCCTTTAGTTCGTGAGGCTTCGTTCATTAACTTGGCAAATTGTTTTTCAAGCAAGCCATAAAGCCGTTTAACTTTCTGTTTTTCACGTAGCTGGATCGAGTATTGACTTGGTTTCTTGTTAGAATTTCGGCCTTTTATTCCACCCGGAACCATGGTTCGCTTAACTAAGGCTTTGTGTGCCTTGGGGTGCAAAGCGTAGCCTTCACGGCGACTCATTTTTACAATTGAATCTCGATTTCGTGCCATAATATTAAACCCTTCGGGCCTTAGGTGGACGACAGCCACCATGTGGCACGCCCGTTTTATCTGTGATGCTTTCGATGTGAATATCTAAACCTTGAATACTTCGAATTGCCGCATCACGACCTAGGCCGATGCCGGTTACAAAAACCTGAACCTTACCCATACCGTGTTGTTGCTTTACTAGCTGTCCAGCTTTTTCCATAGCTACCTGAGCTGCGTATGCAGTACCTTTTTTAGAACCACGAAAACCACAAGCTCCTGCGCTAGAGTTGGCCAATGCGCCACCTTTTGAATCTGTAAAAGTAACAATTGTGTTATTAAAACTAGCATGGATATGTACCTGGCCAACCGGAACAGAACGCTTGTTCTTTCGGCGTTTTACTGTTGGCGCCGGAACTGTTTCTGTAGTTGCAGCAACAACATCAACATCCTTAGTTGGTTCTTGGCCGGTTGTTGGGGTTGTGTCTTTTGTCATATTATTCAGTGTTCCTATACAGTAATTTCTACGTCTTTGATGCTGATTTAGGTTGCGCACCACCAACTGCGACTCGCTTGCCACGTTTGGTTCGTGCATTTGTTCGAGTCCGTTGGCCTCTAACGGGTAGGCCAGTAGCATGGCGGATACCTCGATAAGCTTTGATATCTTTAAGTCGTTTGACATTACCAGAAACAATTCGTTGTAGTTCACCTTCTACAGTCAAATCGTTATTTATGACTTCTTGGATACGCGATATTTCGTCATCAGTAAGGTTTTTTGTGCGAACAGTTGGTTGGACTTTGGATTTAGTAAGAATATCGGCACTTGTTTTAGGGCCAATGCCATAAATATAAGTAAGTGCAACGTGAATTTGTTTGCCATCAGGAATAGTAACGCCAGAAATACGAGCCATTAACCTTGCCTCTGCTTATGTCGCGGTTTTAGTTTGTTAATAACATAAAGTCGGCCTTTACGGCGAACAATTTTGTCATCTGGACTAATTTTTTTAACGCTGGCTCGAACTTTCATCGGTTTTCTCCTTCTTGGAGTTTCGATGACTTAATATTTTGATTGATAATAAATTTTTTCATGGTTGTTGCACGCTGTTGATAAGGTTTGTGGGCCTCACATTTAGCGGATCATTTAGCTCTTAATGTTCTTTAGCTATTGACACACTGCTTTAGTTTAATTGATTCATGACTTGCGATAGGTGATTCTGCCCTTCGTTAGATCGTAAGGGGTCAACTCGACCGTCACGCCATCGCCAGGCACAAGACGAATGTAGTGTTTTCGCATTTTACCGGCGACATGAGCTATAATCTGATGTCCGTTTTCAAGTTC
>JBBTTS010000010.1:0-10300 GCA_038064135.1 Patescibacteria group bacterium
TTCTGAAACTAATCGGTCCACTATAGTATCATCACAGATATTACCAACCACAAAAGTTAAGTGGGAGTCGTCAAGCCCATTTAAGTTTTGGCGATTGCCGGCATACGTAAGGGCATCGAGTACCGTTATATGCCATGCTTCACGCTCCAGTTGTACATAGTGCACAAAGTTTGACCCAATAAAACCAGCACCGCCAGTAACAAGTAACTTCATCCAAACTAGTATAACAAGAAAGTGGATCTACGACTGTCTATTAACATCTGACACTTTGGCGGTAAATATTTCTATAGAGAACTTTTTGGTATATTTTTTGAAGACTTCGAGTTTAGGTGAAGCCAACTGGAATTCAGTTAGCGAGCTTGCCAAGGACTCATCTGTTTGATCTGTGAAAAACAGGCCGGTTTGGTTTTCGATGACATAGTCAAGGGCTCCGCCAGCCTTGTAGGCTATTACGGGTGTACCAGCAGCTAATGCTTCAACAGCTGAAATGCCAAAGTCATCTACTCCAGGAAAAATGAATGCCTCTGATGAGCCAACGATGCGGGCTACATCTTCATCTTTAGCGTTGGTAACAAACTTGACAGTTGGGCCAGCCATAGCAACCAGCTTTTTGTGTTCTGGTCCGTTACCAATGACAGTTAGCGGCAATCCAAGCTTTGTGCAAGCCGCTACTGCCAAATCAACGCGTTTGTACGGAGTTTGGCGACCAGTAATGACAAAACCCTTACGGGATTTGCTGGCGTATTTGGCAAATCCTTCAACGTCAACCGGTGGGTGAATTACCTTCGATTCGCGTCCGTAGTATTCCTTAATTTTTGCCTGTGTGTGGGTTGAGTTTGCGATTAAAATATCTGGACGCTGTACAGCACGATAATCCCAAGCGCGCATGGGTCCAATTAAAAGCTTTAGACCTATCCTTGCAAGCCAGTCGAAAGGCTCAAACCCTGGGTGTCTTAGATATTCATCGTAGCGGGACCAGTAGTAGTGTGTAGGGGCGTGGATATAGGCAATGTGCTTTGCCTTAGTCTTTATAAATTTAGCTTCGGCACCAGACGAGCTGATAACAAGGTCAAAATTATCTAGTTTTAAAGACTGAAACCACCAGCCACGAAGGAATGGTATATATTTGCGCAGCTTAGAGAAGGGCCAGTATTGCAAATAACCTGTAATAACTTTACCATTAAGCTTTTTGCGCCATTGCTCAGTACTAAATGAAGTATAGATTGGCGCCTCGGGGTACATTTGGTGCAGAGCTTCTACAACACGCTCTGCACCTCCGCCAATCAACCAGTCATGCACAATAGCGACTTTTGGGTCACGATTGTGCAGGTTTGAGGAATGAGAGTTAAGGCTTGAGGTTTTCATGTGCGGATACTCTTCATGAGTGAGTTAAGTTGCTTTTGCAGTAACTCGATAGAGTATATTAGCGGGGATAAATCTGTTTGGGCTAGATAATTAAGTCTTTCGGCAAGATAAAGAAAGTTTTTTACTTCTAGCAATGATCCGTAAGCTATAGTGTAAAAATGGTGTTTGTCTTTTTTTGAAAATATGCCAAAACCTTCGGCAACGTTTGCGCTTATCGAATAAGCTGCACGGCGGAGCTGAGGAATTAAACCGAATTTTTCGTTTTGGGGAAAACTGGACGTCAATTTGTAAATTTTAGTAGCAAATTCTAAAGAATCTTGCCACAAAGGCATATCTTCAAACTTTTGCAGCTTTTGTGATCCTTGACTCATTCCTTAACTATTGATCCTTATACCTCATAAACTTACTTGGCTCCGGAGCCGGTAAGGACAGACCAAATTGTTTTTATAATAATGACAATATCTAGCCAAAAACTCCAGTTTTGTACGTAGTAAACATCTAATTTCCGGCGTTCTTCGAAACTTATACTCTTGCGGCCAGACACTTGTGCCAGACCGGTAAGACCAGATTTTACACTTAAAATGGCGTGCTTTTTTTCGTAAGCGTTAAGCTCTTCAGGCACTAAAGCTCGCGGACCAACCAGACTAATATCGCCCTGAAGCACATTAATTAGCTGAGGTAATTCGTCTAAACTCGTCGCTCGCAATATCCGACCCAAGCCAGAAAACCGGGGATCATTTGGTAAAAAATCACCGTTTTCACGAAATTTTTTAGCAAGATCTGGTTTTCCCATTGCAGCAAAAGCTTCTTCTGGGGACATACCGTTGTAGGCTGGGATTAAAGTTCTAAATTTATATGCCCAGAATACATTGTTAAATCGAGTCAATCTGTTTTGGCGATAAATAGCTGGTTCTTTTGGACTAAATAATTTTTGTAATAGGTAAACCAAAATAATAACAGGAGATGAAACTAATAGACCAAAAGTGGCAAAAACTACATCAAATATTCGTTTTAAAATTCGGCCCCAACCTATTAGAGCAGTTTGATGTATTGCAACCATTGGCAAACCGGCAAATAACTCTACTTCTATATTACCCACAAAAAGATCACTATTGCCGGGCACAAACCGAAAAGCTACGTGATTTTTTTGTGCAAAGCTAATAATTTCGTTATTGGCATCTTGGTTTTTATACAATTCGGTTTGTATGATGCTGTGGACTGGCGATTTTAATTTGGTAATGGCAGATTGGAATGATTCATAGTGAGTAATTCCGTATACTTTTCGACCAATTGTGGCAATAATTTGCTGTCCAGTTTTGGGCGCATTGTTCATGCTAGCTACTAGTTCTTCAGTAATTGGGGTATCGCCAACAACAAGAACGTTACTAATGCCATATCCCAGTAAATATAATGCTTCGCGAATAATTCTGGCCACCCAACGAAATAGCACCAAAAGCACGAAACCAGTTATTAGGGCGTAAACTGGTACTAATCTGGCCGGAAATAACGCACCTGGTGTTATAAAATCATAGCCAATTACTACCAAAATCCCCAAAAAAGAACCTACCAGCAGCCTTCCAAGTTCAGCAAATCGTCGTTCGTAAACGTGATGACTATAAAGTCCAATAAAGCCATGCACCATTATCCATAGCGGTAATACAGTAATAAATGCGAATAAATAAGTTCGTGCGGCGATTGCTTGGATAAGCGGACGTTCGTCGATTTTAACGCGTAAAATATATGCGATTGCAAAAGCTGCCAAAAGTGCCAAAAAATCTCCAACGATAAGAAGCAGTGCATAAAAAATTGAGGCATTATTTTTCATCGACCTTGATATTGTATCACCGAAGGACTTCCATTGCAGACGATGCATTATAAAAAAACTGTAAAACCGTAAGTGTTATAATGAACAAAAGGCGAACCCAATTAACTTTATGCTCAAACTACACCTCAAAAAGAAACAGCAAAAAGAAGTTACACGAATTACCGAATACCTAGTAACGGGTGGTGCATATTTTTGGTCGGGCTATTTTATTATTGTCTTTAGCGAACCAATTATTGGGTTATGGTGGGCTAACATTATTGGTAATACTGTAGGAGTTACAGTTAATTTTTTACTATCACGGTACTGGGTTTTTAGCAGTTCCAAAGACAAACAAGTTGCTCGGGTAACATACAAATACTTAGTGCTAACATTAATAAATTTTTATTTGAACTTTCTGATTTTAAGTAGTTTACAAAATATCGGTGTTCATATCGCTATTGGCCAATTTATTGCCGCCGGATTTTTTACTATATGGAACTACATTTGGTATAGCTTATGGGTCTTTACAAAAGGTCAACCAGGCCATAAACATCAATCTGCACCAGTTTTGCATCGACCTAAACACGTCAGGCCCCCGATAAAAAGAAGGAAAAAATGACAGAAGTCGTGCGACCCACCAAAAAACAAAAAGAATTATTAGAATTTATTGGACAATTCATAATTGAGCATGGTTATAGTCCTAGTTATCGTGAAATAATGACATCCCTAAATTACACATCGGTGGCAACGGTTGCCCTGCACATCAACAGTCTTATCAAGCGTGGTCACTTGCAAAAAAGAGGGAGGTCAGCACGATCGTTGGAGTTGACGGCCGTAGACGTCGAACAGGCAAAATTAACCAGTAACGAAGTAAAACCTGGTGAAGAAAAATGGTTGGTTCAAAAAATTGAGCACCATTTTCGACAGGCCGAATCTCAAGCTCAGGTGACAGAACAGACACTGGACATGCTTTACGTTTTAATTGGTGCACTTAAAGTTTTAGGTATCGAAGGTGCAGCTCAATCATTTATACCCAGGTTGAGCACATTAAAACAAAAGGTTGTCAAAAAATGAAGTTCGAGCCCAGTCAAAAAATAAACCCATGGGTAGCTTGGGCTTTTATAGTTGTATCTTGTGTGGCAGTAGCAATGTCACTAATTTTTGCCACCAAAAAGGTTTATCAGCCCGTCGATGACCAAATTTTGGTTGCCGGGACACCAGAGCGAATTGTGCGAATCGCAGCCATCGGCGATATAGTATGCGACCAGGCAGTTGTGAAATCGGACAAACACTGCCAGGCCGATGCAGTTGCTAAAGCTATCAAAAAACGTGGTCCCGAAGGTCTGTTAATGCTAGGTGATTTACAGTATGAAAAAGGAGAATTAGCCAAATTTAAATCACTTTTTGATCCAATATTTAAAGATTTTAAAACCATCACTTATCCCAGCCCGGGCAATCACGAATATAACACCAAAGGTGCTGCTGGATACTATGAATACTTTGCTGAAAGATTGGCTTTATTATCACCAAATGAAAAGCGATTTTTTAGAGTGGATTTGAGCGGATGGCAGGTTTACTCACTTAATTCCAATTGTGATTTTGTTGGTGGGTGCGGTCCAGCCAGCCCTCAGTACCAGTGGCTAAAAAATCAGCTACAATCAAATCCGGCTCGCTGTAGCTTGGCATTTTGGCATCACCCTCTTTTTTCATCGTCGGACGTGCATGGAAACGACCCACGGATGCAGGAAATTTATGAACTTTTACAGCAAAGTCATGTCGACGTAATATTAAATGGACACGATCATTTATACGAACGCTTTGTTCGCCAAAATTCTGTAGGCCAAATTGATCAAAATGGTCCCATGCAGTTCATTGTTGGTAGTGGCGGCAAGAGTTTATACAACCTAAAATTTACCAGACAATCGGGCAGTGCTTTTGCTTATAACGAGAATTTCGGATTTTTGGAACTCGCGCTTAAAAAAACAGGATTTACATGGAACTTTTTTACGACAGATGGCCAGTTATTGGACCAAGGTAGCGACCGCTGCAGCATCTAAACAACGTGTTACAATTTAGTTAAATGACCACAGTAGTTAAGCTCGACAATCTAACAAAAAAGTATGGGGAAAGTATTGGTATTGAAGAAATTTCGCTTAGCGTGCCAAAGGGTAGTGTTTACGGATTTTTAGGCCCTAATGGTGCCGGCAAATCAACAACAATAAATTTACTACTTGATCTAATAAGGCCAACCAGCGGTCAGCTTAGTATTTTTAACTTAGATGTTCGTCATAATGGACAAGAAATTCGTCGCCGAACTGGGTATCTTTCGAGTGATTTAGCATTGGATTTACACTTAACTGGCGCTCAGCAGCTTGAGTATTTTGCAAATTTGCACGGCAACATAAAACGATCTGTGGTAGATATTTTAATAGCGAGATTGGGCTGCCAAACAGATAAAAAAATTAAAGATTTGTCACGCGGTAATCGCCAAAAAATTGGCCTGGTTGCTGCCTTGATGCATCAACCGGAGCTTTTGATATTAGACGAGCCAACCAGTGGCCTAGACCCACTTATGCAGGCCGAATTTAACAAACTCATATCCGAGCACAAGATTGCTGGTGGTACCACTTTTATTTCGTCACACGTGCTCAGTGAAGTTCAGGAAATTTGTGACCGTGTTGCCTTTGTACGTGCCGGTAAACTCATAACAGAGCAATCAGTCGATGTCCTAACAAAAAGCACTCCGCGCCATTTACGGCTTTGGGGCACAAGCCAAGAACTTTTACAAAAACTAAAAAAATTAGCTGGAATTAGTAAAATACAAATTTCTGGCAACAATATTCAGGCACTTTATTCGGGCCATCTACCTAAATTATTAAAACTTTTAGCTAATCATCCACCGGCTGATATGACTCTAACCGAAGCCGATTTGGAAACCATTTTTATGAATTATTACGGGGAAGGCGACGATGTTTAGTTCGGTATTTTTAAAAACATTGTTCGAAAAACGTTGGATGGCGCTGGGCTGGGGTATTGGCGTTGCTGCCATGTCTCTTCTGATGATGAGTTTTTATCATTCATTTTCCGACGGAGTATTAGATGAACTGGCTAAAAATTTACCCAAATCGTTTCAGGGATTAGTGGGTGATTTGCAAGCTCTTAAAACTGTACCTGGATTTGTTGCCCAGCAAGTTTTCGCCTTAAGGATTCCGCTACTGACCATTATTATGAGCGTTATTTTATTTAGCGGATTGTTAGCTGGCGACGAGGCCGAAGGTAGTTTGCAAACCATACTAACTCGCCCAATAAAACGGCACAGTGTTTATATGCAAAAATTATTAGCTGGGCTGATAGTAAGTTTGCTGGTTTGTTTGGCGGTAATACCAGGAGTGACGCTAGGTTTATTTTTAATAAATGAATCGATGAGTTTTTGGTTGTTATTTCAGGCCGTTTTGTCTGCATGGCTTGTTGCTTCGACATTTGGAGTAATTGGTTTTAGTATTGGGGCCATAACTGGCAAACGTGGACAAGCAGGAAGTTTTGCCGGGATATTTGCGTTTGTAAGCTACTTAATAACTTCGTTTGTAGCCAGCGTACCGGCTATACAAACTATTGAAAGACTATCTTTATTCCACTACTACAATAAACCAGCAGTAGCTGAATATGGTTTAACAAGGGGCAACAGCTTGATATTCATAGTGGTAATTTTAGTTTGTAGCTTAATTGGTTTGGCAGTATTTGTGCGTCGTGATATTTACCAACGATAAAGAAAATGGAATACATAGAAGCAATTTTACTAGGAATGGTGCAGGGTCTTACCGAATTTATTCCTATTTCGAGCTCGGGACATTTGGTGTTGTTTCATAGATTCTTCGGCGCCGGCGCAAATGATTTGGCCTTGGATGTGGCGCTTCATATTGGTACGCTATTTGCTCTATTGACGTTTTTTTACAAGGATATAATTGGGTTAGTTGCTGGCTTTATAAATGGCGGATATCAAAGACGATTAGTCTGGTTGTTGGCCGGCGCTACATTTCCGGCGGTTGTGGTAGGGGTTGCATTGGAATCTCGTGCCGAGACGGCCTTTAGGTCTGTAACTTTAGTAGCGGTTAATCTTTTGGTTGTCGGGATTATTATGCTGCTTGCCGAAAATCATTATGATAAAAGTAAGTTCCACACAAAATTAGAAAAATTAACCGCTAAACAGGCAGCAATAATTGGTGTAGCGCAAGCGGTGGCCATAGTTCCCGGGATATCTAGGTCGGGTAGCACCATAACGAGCGGCTTATTTGTGGGGCTCGACCGAATTGGTGCAACCAGATTTTCATTTTTACTCGCATTACCAATAACCTTTGGGGCTGTACTTAAGGTTATGCTTGACGCCAATAATTATCAGGCTTTGAGCGGGCAATGGAATATAGTTATGGTAGGAATAGTTGCATCATTATTTAGCGGTCTGTATGCAATTGGGTTTATGCTTCGATTTTTGGCCAAGTATTCACTTAGACCTTTTGCGTATTATCGAATTGTGCTTGGTGCAGTTTTTATATGCCTGAGCTTGCGTTGACGCTGGCTAGCTACATCTGTATGATAAGTACAAATGGCAAAAGAATTTGCAAAAAGGCGCAGGGGGTACGGCAAATACATCCTATTGGGTGTTAATGTATTTATTATAGTTGGGCTGACTATTTTTGGAACAGTTTATTATCGTCGATATCAGCACCTAAAGAATAATCCACCATCTGCGACAGACCTTGCACAAGCCGAGATTGATCGCTATATAGCCGAGGTTGGTAAACTATACGACCTGCCTAAAGATGAGAAACCCCAAGTAGCAACAGTTAAAGACAAAGAAAAACTGAAAGATCAGCCATTTTTTATAAAAGCCGAAAACGACGACATAACCCTCATCTACACTGGAGCAAAGCTGGCAATTTTGTATCGTCCGTCAACCAAGCAAATAGTAAACGTTAGTACGGTGACCGTTCAGGAACCAGCCAAAATAAAAATTTTGGGCCCGGAGGCTTCACGCGCATTGGTGGAAAAAACTTTAACTGAATCATTTAAAAACGAAGCATCTGTGAGCGAAAAAGCAGACGCCAAGGGAAGCTATACCGGAGTTATTGTGGTGGACCTCAGCGGTCAAAAATCTGACTTAGCTCAAAAATTGGCCACTAGTTTGAAGGGTCGAGTGGAAACTAGTTTGCCAAGCAATGAAGACAAGCCAAACGGTATCGATATTGTAATCATTGCCAGTGCACCTGCTGCAACAACTACCGAAACTCCTACCCCCTAACTTCCTCCATTAGCCAATGGCTCGCTCAAAACTTTCTCTTGTTGGGTGATAGGCGTGTTCTATGCCTGTTGCATCTGTCATCATGCCGGCGATTTGCCCCATAACTCCGACCGCACCAGTATCTTCAGAAATAGCAGGGCGTAAAAATCCAATAGCCATAGCTGGCTGATTTCCTGAAAC
The DNA here is from genome assembly GCA_038064135.1 of Patescibacteria group bacterium. Taxonomy (GTDB): domain Bacteria; phylum Patescibacteriota; class Saccharimonadia; order Saccharimonadales; family OMJO01; genus JBBTTS01. The sequence goes on from JBBTTS010000010.1 coordinate 8,646, forward strand.
ATTCAGCCCGGAAGGCAGTATGCGGTCGCACTGTTGCATCAAAGCAACTGTACCAGTGGCTACGGGACCCATATGTATAGTACTTGTGCGCCGAGGAAGGTGAGATCTTTTTACAACATCGGTGGAACCACTACCCGATATTACCGTAATTTCACCAGCGTCTGTTGCGGGTTCGTTTGCATAAGACGAAATCATTGCAGCATTGAATCGTTTTCTTAATTGTGGTGGGATATTCGAGCGCCTTACATTTCGTGAAGGTGGAATACTGTAGCGTAGGTAATAAATGTTAGTGAGTACGCGTGATGAGGGAATACTGCCAAAAACCGCAAGTCGCGTTATAAGTTTACTTGCAATTAGTGACATGTTTGGATGTAGTGATTCTAAAGCTTCGTGTTCAGCCGAGAATTCATGCAGAGTTGTAAATAAAGCCGCTCCGAAGATCGGAGAATTGATGATTGTACCATGGTCTAAAACTGTTAGAACATTACTACCGCCACTGATTTCGAGCACCAAATTGTTAAGCAAATCTGGTCGGGCTCTTAGGCCATCTTCTACAAATCCAAAGCCACGATATGCGGCATTGGCCAGATTACGAATTGTTGCAATGTCGGCCTTGGGTCCACGCATTCCGACAATGTCCAGACGCTGTTCAGGATACTTTTCTGGGTCATATGGCAGTAAAGCAAGGTCTGCAGATCCGCCCTGATGTGGGGCGGCTAGTCGGCCAAATACCTCATGTACTTCTTCTTCTTCTTTGTCGCGAACTAAATCAGGGCATTGCATAAACTCATGGCTAGGATGATCTTTGAAAGAAATAAAACTCATAAATGAAATTAAACCATAAAAGTAATAAAAGTTCAAAGAGTAGTGAATAATACTATATGTAGCGTATGAGTGGGCGTGCTACACTCTAGATAGTTAACAAATTAGTAGCTGGAATCAGGTGTAAATCCTGAACTGTGCCGCAACGGTTCCAAAGAATTGGGCCAGCAGGCCTGCCCTCATGCGGAGCATGAGGCACCGCCCGCTTCTTGGCACGATATCCAATTTTCTCTTGTGATGTTCTCTTCACCGTATCATGTATACGGCTTGCTCCACTTCTCAGAGATAAATTGAATCTCGTACTCAAGCCCAATCCTTGGTTAAAGTCCGATACAGCTTATAAATCAACTTTCGAGCAGGAGTACTAAAACGCCTGCTTTGATTAACCCGAGCAGGTATTTTTATGCACACACAAACAATCGAGCAAGAACCACGCCTAAATCAGCCAGAATACGAACCGCAAATGTTTGATTTGTTGGCGTCAGTGGACATGGCGCGATTTGATTTGCATGAACGCGGGTACATTACTCATGAGACTAAGCAACGTATTTTAGACGAAGAGTTGACATTGATCGTTGAAGGCGTTGACAGGCCACATCGAACTACCTTTGTCCTTAAGGACATGGATGGTGAGCTAATGTATTTTGATGAAGGTAAGTGGCGGCCATACATTTCGTCTATGTACAATGGTCTGAATGTTGCCGAGTCGCTTGCCGATAACGACAGCCGTTACGAGTTTCAGGCGCAGCGGGCAGCACAGGAATTAAAAGAGAGTTATACCATGCAGGGACTGATGCCAGGCGAGAGCATGGTCGTTTGTCGCCAATATCCCA
>JBBTTS010000011.1:0-3444 GCA_038064135.1 Patescibacteria group bacterium
TTGTACCGCCTTAAAAGTCGAGACAATGTGTTCATATTAAAGGTAGCCTGACAATGAGCGGTCGCCTTGTCGGTAATACCAATTACGTTGTCCTGTTTATCTACTACGTCAAATTGTTCCATATGCTAACTATAACAAAAGCGACCCCATTATAACGAAGTCGCTAGATAAGAAAGTATGTTTTATAACGGAATTTGAGGGCCAGCGGGGACTCGGTCACGTTCCGCGACCCCCGAACTTCACGATTGAAAAACCAGTTTTCATCGGAAGGTTCGTTTCCAAACTGCCACCGGCAGTTTTCACCCCAGACACCCTTTTGGCGTTTCCGATTTTCAAGTCTCCGAATCTCCATGAAAAAACTCCACATAAGGCGGAGTTCTTTCATGGAGGGCCAGCGGGGACTTGAACCCCGGACACCCTGCTTAAGAGGCAGGTGCTCTAACCAGCTGAGCTACTGGCCCGATATGATTAACGTGCGAATTATAACCCTAACCACCTCTGTTGTAAAGAAGATCTGATAAAATAAATGCATGGATTCCGTTGGTTATGTTGATAAGCTCGTTTGGCAAAAATTAGAATTTAAGGCTGGTCAGCGGGTTTTGGTAGTGGACGAACCAAAAGACTATTCTCAGATTATTTCTGGACATCCAGACGTACATTTTGTTAATTCAAAAGATCTATTAAAAGTTGATATGCTTCATGTTTTCGCAATTAAAGCTTCGACCCTATCGATTCACTTTACAAAGTATAGTGAATGGGTGGTTACTGGCGGGGTTGTTTGGGTTAGTTGGCCAAAAAAAATTAGCAATGTCGAGACTGATATTACCGAACAAACATTACGCGATATTATCTTGCCACTGGGCTGGGTTGATACCAAAGTTTGCGCGGTTTCAGCTACTTGGTCGGGATTAAAATTCCTTCGCCGAAAGAAATAATTTGTTTATGATTTAGCTACTTTATTAAATCCGTCCTGAACGATTAACATGTCAAACCCATCCGGGATAGCCAAAAAAGCTATTATTGCCAACGCAAAACTTATTTTATTTCTGGTAACTAAGGCGACTGCTTTGCTGTATGGCCAGAAAAAAATTGCAGCCAACGGCAAGAATGCAAAAATAGTTACATAAAATAATATCGTACCAATTATGCCGAGGGGTCCTGTGTCATCAAAAGAGGATTCATAATCGCTTTTACCTTTCGGGTACCTTTTTTCACACTCTGCATAACTGTAAATATTGTCTTTTATACAAATAGAAAAGTTGTTTGCAGTATCTTCGGTTAAATTAGAAGTTCTGATTGGTCGAGGTTCGTTAATTATACTTCCTCCGATCATTATTCCTAGACTAATCACAAGTAGAATGTAGGGAAGCAAGAATAACCAGATATTTGGGATTTTTTGACCCTTTGACACCATTTCTTTCCGAGTCATAATTAGCCAGTACAGGCGATAAATTCCTAAAGTTAACACAAACAACAGGAACATTTTTCCTAGTGATCGCTTTTTCACGATAAATCCTCAATTTTAAGTTATTTTAAGATTCTGGAGTTGGTGTATTAGGTGTCGATTCTGGTACATTAACTGGGGCAGGGGCAGGAGCTGCAACCGCCTCGTTTGCTGTTCCGCCTGCAGCCAGGTTATTAAATTCAGACTGTATAACCATCATGCCAATTACACCCAGTAGCCACAATAAGATAAAAGCCAGCGCGCCAGAAGTTTTGCCATTTGTGACTTTTTCTACACCTACGCAATATTTCCAAAGCCAGTAAATGTTTGCAATCGGCACAATAATAAGCCAAGAAGTTGGAATATCGGCACCTAATTTGACCATTTCACCTTTAGTTTTTACATTCCAAACAATTCCGTAAATTCCAAATGTGATTAATGTAAGTAAAAATACCCCTACAACGCTTCGCTTTTTCATATTTTTTACTCCCTGTATTATTTTATAAGCATAAGTGTAATCCTGCAATGTATGATTCGCAAGTAAATATAAAAAATATTAAAAAAGGATTATAAACTTAAACTTCATAAAATTTTGCTTGGCTCGTGTATTATGATTTAGATGAAGTTATTGAATGGCCTAGAATTGGTTGAGTTTATTAAAGAACGTCAAGCTCATGCCGTACGGGCTTTACGACAGTCACAGGGCATTACACCTAAACTTTTAATTATTCGCACCAATCCCGACCCTGTGGTAGACAGTTATATGAAACTCAAGTCGGCCTATGGCGAAGATATTTTAGTAGATGTCGAGGTGCGGACAATCGAACAGTCGGCCGCTTTGACTGAAATTTCTGCCGCCAATCAAGATGAATCAGTGCATGGCATAATCGTGCAGATCCCGTTGCCAGACTCAGCTCAAACTGATGAAATTTTGAACTCTGTTGTATCGCATAAAGATGTCGACGGCTTATCTAACAAATCTGACTTTGATGCACCTACACCAATTGCAATCAATTGGCTGTTGGCGGGTTATAATGTCGATCTGCGGGGCAAAAATATTGTGATAGTTGGCCACGGGCGGTTAGTCGGTAAGCCACTAACAAATATGTGGCAAAATTCCGAACTTGACCCAAAAGTAGTCGACAAAAAAACTCAAAATCTTGCCCAGATTACGATACAAGCAGATATATTAATTTGTGCCACTGGGGTGCCTAGCCTCATAAGCGCTGAAATGGTTAAATCTACCGCTGTAATTGTTGATGCCGGTGTGGCCACAGATAAAAATGGATTTGTAGGCGATGTTTCGCCCGATGTTCGGCAAATGCCAGATATTAAAATAACACCCGAGAAAGGTGGTGTTGGGCCCCTTACTGTGGCGGCACTTTTTGAAAATGTCATCCAAGCTGCCAGGGGTAGTAAAAATTGACAAATCCTGAACTGTTAGTAGCCCTACGTCACGATATTCTAAAAGTTTGTTTCGACAGATTTGATAAAAATTTTGCAGGTGGTGATCTTGCCAATAACAAGCTTTTTTTGGATAGGGTAGAAGGTCACCCAAGCTTGCGAATAAGAGTTGTAAAACTAATGGCCGAACATGATTTTGTCATAAATGCAGACTTCATAACAGCCGTACCGGATGGAGCAAATTGGCTGGGTAAAGACATCGCTAACGAAAGAAATTTACCATTCATAGGTCTAAAAAAGCGAAAATCGCTGATAAGTGGCTTAGCATTTGCTGGTCCTAGTGCACTTCGCGCATACAAAAAACTCAGTGAAGATTCGCAAGGTACTGTAGTTGAAGACACATTTAATACTTTTACTAGTACAAATCGGGTATTAAGTATGGACGAGATGAAGGGCAGGGTAAACAAAGCATTGGCCATTTTTGATAGAGGAAATCCCGATAATCGCCATAACTTAGAAATTCCCCACGCGGCCTTAATTTCCGAACATATTCCCGCGCAGTTATCAAGCGATTCAGCTCTTTGGGAATTTATATC
>JBBTTS010000011.1:3454-4238 GCA_038064135.1 Patescibacteria group bacterium
CAGCGGAAATCGCAGACTAAATTATGAGAATTGGTGTATTTGATAGCGGTATTGGCGGAAAGTCAGTGGCGATAGCCATTCAACAGGCTTTACCCAAACATGAAATAATTTTTCGAGATGACTCTTTCAACTTGCCATATGGAACCAAAACTATTAGCGAAATTCGGAGTTTCGTAACTCCAATACTGCAAGATTTGGCTCCTCATTGCGACATTATCGTTATTGCTTGCAACACAGTCAGCACTAACCTCATCAAAGAACTACGCCATAAGATCAGCGTGCCGCTAATAGTCACCGAGCCAATGGTAAAACAAGCAATAGAACTTACTAAATCAAAAGTCATTGCGGTCTGTGCTACACCACGAACTTTGGAGAGTAGTCGATATGGCGAGTTAAAAGCAATCTATGCTAAGGGAATTAAAGTTATTGAACCCGATTGTAGTGATTGGACCAGTTTAATTGAAGCAAATCAGATGAACCAAGAACGTATTAACAAAGATATTGAGATTTTGTGTCGGGCCGGTGCCGATGTAATTGCCCTGGGGTGTACGCATTACCACTGGATAGAAGAAGAAATCAAGCATGCCTCAAAGGGCAGAGCAGAGGTGCTTCAGCCAGAAATGCTGATAATAGATGAGCTTAAGTCAAAGATTGAACAACTTTCGTAAACTGCTGGCCGCGATCTTTATAATCCTCGAACATGTCAAAGCTTGCGCAGGCTGGTGATAGTAAAACAACATCTCCAGGCTGCGCTTCGGAGCGCGCTGCCTCAACAATCTCTGAC
>JBBTTS010000012.1:0-9379 GCA_038064135.1 Patescibacteria group bacterium
CTTTTAGGTCGACTTGCTCTAGAAGTTGTTTTAGGGCTAAACCACCCATGCCTACCTCTACTAGCTCAGATAGTTCCGCCGGTAATGCACGATATTCGGATTCAGAAATTAAATGTAAGTATTCTAATGTTTCGACTTGAGTTTTAAACTCTTCAAATTCTTGCGACAGCTCTTCGACTTCTTTGGTTTGCATTTCGGCTAGAGCTTTAATGTTAGCCCCTTCTTCTTGAGCATCTTTTTCGTATCGTATTTTTATTGCCTCATTAGCAGCTGCAAACTCAGCTTCTTTATCTACTAATAGTTGATTGCGTTTTTCGGTGTTAACACTTTTAATTATGTAACTAGCAAAATAGGCTACACGCTCAAGATTTTTAACAGTTAAACCCAGTAATAGCCCGACCGCACTTGGAGTCCCACGTAAGAACCAAATATGAGCAACAGGTGTGGCTAAACTAATGTGACCCATTCTCTCACGACGAACTATACTTTTAGTTACAATTTCGCCATTTTTGTCAACAGCAGCTTCACGAGATCGAACACCTTTATATTTAGCGTCATGAGGATTAATATCTTTTACAGGACCAAAAATCCTTTCGCAAAACAAACCATCACGTTCGGGTTTTTGAGTTCGATAGTTAATAGTTTCTGGTTTGGTTACTTCGCCATGACTCCAATCTAAGATGTCTTCGGGGCTAGCAACAGCTAAGCGAACGGCATCAAAATCTGCAATGTTAGTTCCGTATGAATATCGCTTCATTATTTTTCCTCCTCAATTTGATCATCGTTTGTAACCAGTGCGGCGTCGTCGTCATCATCGTCGTCATTTGCTACTGTGGTCGAAGGTATATCATCTTCCAGCTCCATCACCATGAATTCATCCATGGCAGCATCTTCAGTTACGTCAACATCCGAAACTAGTGGCTGTGGAACTTCTACATCAGACAAATGTGATGCTTCGTCTTTAATGTTTTCTGCCAAAATTGCTTCGGCATCGATAACTGCGTCGGAAGTGATCAGGTCAACTTTAAGACCTAATCCTTGAAGTTCTTTAACTAACACATTGAAACTTTCCGGAACTTTAGGTCCGACAATTTCAGTACCTTTAATGATCGATTCATATGCCTTACTTCGTCCATAAACATCATCAGATTTTATGGTTAACATTTCTTGCAAAGTGTTGCTGGCGCCATATGCTTCTAGCGCCCAAACTTCCATTTCGCCAAATCTTTGACCACCGTTATGAGCTTTTCCGCCAAGAGGTTGCTCAGTGACCATAGTGTAAGGGCCTGTTGAGCGGGCGTGAATTTTATCGGCAATCATGTGGTTGAGCTTGATCATGTACATGCTACCTACAGTGGTTCGTTCAGCAAATGGTTCGCCTGTATGGCCATCGAATAGCTGCTGTTTACCATCATCTGGTAATTTTGCTTTGGTCAGAAGTTCACGAATCTTGTCGCTTGATACCCCATCAAATGCTGGGCTGGCTACTTTCATTCCAAGTGCCCTTGCCGCCATGCCAAGGTGTGTTTCAAACAACTGGCCAACATTCATACGGCTTGGTACGCCAAGTGGATTCAAAATGATGTCTACAGGAGTTCCGTCTTCAGTAAATGGCATGTCCTCGATAGGCAAAACCCGGGCAATAACACCCTTATTTCCATGACGTCCACCCAACTTGTCACCGACTGCAATTTTTCGCATTTGGGCTACAAAGACCTGAATTTGCATAATCACACCGGCCTTTAGTTCGTGTCCGTTTGCTCGGCTAAAAATTTTAACGCCAACAACCTTGCCATGTTTTCCATTGCTCATTCGCTGAGATGTGTCGCGGACTTCCTTGGCTTTTTCGCCAAAAATGGCACGCAGTAGTCGTTCTTCACTAGAAAGTTCCTGTTCACCTTTTGGTGTAATTTTACCTACCAAAATGTCGCCAGGGTGGACTTCGGCACCTATTCGAACTATTCCTTCATCGTCAAGGTGACGCAAAGCATCTTCCGAAACGTTTGGAATATCGCGAGTTACAATTTCTGGGCCAAGTTTGGTTTCACGTACTTCAACCATGTAGTCGACAATGTGTACGCTAGTTAATGAGTCATTTTCGACTAATTTTCGAGATACAATAATTGCATCTTCGAAGTTATAGCCGTTCCATGGCATAAATGCCACAATCAAATCACGGCCCAAAGCTAGCTCGCCGCCCTCGATCGACATTCCTTCCAAGATTGGGTCACCGGCCTTTAATTTGTCTCCGGTACTAACAACCACTTTTTGATTGATGCTAGTGCCTTCGTTACTGCGAACATAGTGCATTGGTCGATAGGTAACTTTGCGCTTAGCATAAGCTACTACTACTTCGTCCGCCGCAGATTTAATTACTTCTCCATTTTCTTCGGCCATAATTAACTGCCCGCTGTTGGCAGCTACAATAGATTCTAAGCCAGTGCCTACAATTGGTGCTTCAGGGTGAATCAACGGCACTGCTTGACGTTGTTGGTTGCTACCCATGAGTGACCTATAAACATAGTTTTTCTCGATAAACGGTATTAGACCAGCACTAGAGCCAATAATTTGCTTTCGGCTGGCATCCATATGAGTTACGTCGTTGCTATCTACCTCACCAGACTTTAAGTAACTTCGTGCCGAAACACGATCGTGTTCAAAATAGCCTTGGGCGTCATACGCTTCGCCAGCACTAGCAATTACAGCGCTTTCTTCTGCCGACGCATCTAAAAACATCACCTCGTTTGTAACGCGAGCCCTTACAGGCCATGTTGTCTTGCCTTTAACTACTGCAAGTTTTTTTGCTTGTTCTACTGTAATTTTACTACCGGCTTTAACGATAACTTTGCCTTTTTCATCTTCGAGGTTGTGTGCAGCAATGTGGCCGGCGGCAGTTTTGGCAGTAACAGAATTTATTACTTTTCGGTATGGAGTTTCGATAAATCCATATTCGTTTACTCGAGCATAACTAGCCATATTAAGTACCAGCCCAATATTGGCACCTTCTGGTGTTTCTACAGTACAGATTCGACCATAGTGAGTTGCATGGGCATCACGAACTTCAAAGCCTGCACGTTCACGGCTAAGTCCGCCAGGGCCCATAGAGCTAAGTCGACGCTTGTGGGCCAACTCACTTAACGGATTGATTTGATCCATGAATTGACTGAGCTGAGATGATGCAAAAAATTCACGCACCGCGGCCACAACTGGGCGAGCGTTAATCAGCTGCGAAGGTGAGACATTTTCGATTTCGCTCATACTCATACGGTCTTTAGTGTTGCGTTCCATACGAAGCAGCCCAATTCGGAATTGACGTTGTACAAGCTCACCGACTAATTTAACGCGTCGGTTGGCCAAGCTGTCGATATCATCGGCCGGTTCTTGGCTATTGTTTAAACGAATTATTTCGGCAATTATTGCTGTTAGATCAGCCAGTCTCATCACACGGTTTTCGACTGTGTTTGTGATATCCAAATTAAGTCGTTTGTTAATTTTGTAACGACCAACACGGCTAAAATCAAAACGCTTAAAGTTATAAAACATATTTTCCAGCAAACTTCTCGCGTTATCGACTGTTGCCAAATCACCTGGGCGAAGTCTTCGATAAACTTCAATCAGAGCTTCGTTATTGCCTTTGGTTGGGTCTTTGGCAATAGTAGCATCAATGTGATTGAGCTTGCCTTGGTCGACGTGTTTGAATTCGTCTTTTATTTGAGCTTCACTCATTCCAAGTGCTTTTAGAAGCGTGGTAACAGCAATTTTGCGCTTGCGATCAATTTTTACAAATAGCGCACCGTTTACGGCAGTTTCAAATTCTAACCATGCACCACGCCCTGGAATAACTTTTGCGCCATATAAGTTGTATGTCCCATGATTGTCTGCCGTGAAAAAAACGCCAGCTGATCTTATAAGCTGGCTAACAACAACACGTTCGGCGCCGTTAATCACAAATGTACCACGCTGGGTCATCCAGGGGTAGTCACCAAGATAAATTTCTTGCTCTTTAACTTCTCCTGTTACTTTATTGGTCAGTTCGACCGTAGCTTTTAATGGCGCTTCAAAACTGACGTTATTTTCGCGCGCTTCGCTCTCGGTCATTTTAGGGTCTTCAAAATGATAACCCTTAAAACTTAATGATAATTTTGTGCCAGTATAATCCTCGATTGGACTTATCTCGGCTAACAGTTCGCCTAAACCTTCTTCTACGAACCATTGAAAGGAATAATTTTGATGATCTACCAAGTTCGGCAGATTTATCACATCATCCGTGTTAGTAAAAAATGTACGCTGCGTGTTTCCGCTTGTAGCGGCTGCAGATTTTGCCATACGCCTAATTAGCTCCCGATTGTTAATTGCTGTAATTTTGACTTTGATGTTCGTGCACGAAGCTCACTATCCAGGGATTTTTGTTGCCGTTTTTAAGGGTGATAACAGCACAGCCCTTCGTATACTACTTCTTGAATATACAGTGTGATCAAACTTAAATAAAAAGTCAAGTTTTTTAAGAGCTAATAAAACGTGGTTTCACGTTCGAGAGCCATGGACGCCTTGCAAGTAGAGATGCTTTAGCTTCGCCTGCAGACACTACATAGTTGGCCACATCCAGCTCCCAACCAAAAACTTCTTTTTGTTCGACCGATGCTCTGATCATGCCGGCAGCTTCTCGGGCAAAACGGGTAGCAGCATAATTTCGGACTGGAATTTGGATACTAAGCTGACTTTCTACGGGAATAATCTGTAGCAGCGTATTTAGTAGCGAACTTGCGACACCTTGCCTTAGTACCCTGAGGTGATTCGTCTCGTGCCTGGGCTTGTAATATTTAATCTCGGCGACTGGTCGAACGAAAATAGACAAGTCAAAAGAATCTTCATAATTTGGAATTGGGCGGCTTATTAAGTGCCCCAGGGGAGTTTCGCCAATTGATCCACGTGGATTATCTATGGGATGATCTACTTTAGCTAGCAGTGTAATTTCATCGTTTGTAGCTAACTTAATTCGATTTTCTTCGTTGTCGACGTTAACAGGAGCAAATTCTGTAATCTGACAGGCGATATCGCTAGGCGGAACTACACCATCCAAGGCATAAATTAACGCTTGGCGGGCACTCGATAAACTTACAATGGCATGATATCTGTTATTTTGGCCATTAAATACTCTCTCTACTTCGAAAGCGAAAGATGGGTCGACGTCAAGTTCATGCGTTGGGTAAACAATGCTATCTATATTACTCATCTTGATTGTGCATTATAATACAATCTAGTTGAAATTAAAGCAAGATTTATTTTTTGTTTGTGATAACGTCATCAACGATACCGTATTTTTTAGCATCTAGAGCCGTCATCCAATAGTCACGTTCCATATCTTGGTGAATTCTTTTGGCTGACTGACCGGTATTTTTAGCCATAATTTCTTCTAGTAATTTTTTTAGTCGCAGACTTTCCTGTAAATCAATTTCTTGGTCGGTAACTTTGCCTCTACTGCCGCTAGATGGCTGGTGAATCATCACCGATGCGTGAGGCAGCAAATAACGTTTTCCTTTAGTTCCACTACTTAGTAAAAATGCTGCTGCACTAGCTTGGATACCAATTCCGACAGTTTGGATATCGGCTTTTACGTGTTGCATAGTGTCATAAATCGCCAAAGCATCGTACACCGATCCACCCGGGCTATTTATGTAAAGGTAAATATCTTTTTTGGGGTTTTCGTTGTCTAAAAATAAAAGTTGGGCAACCACCAAATTTGCAGTATGTTCGTTTACGGCATCACCCAAAAAAATAATTCGATCTTTTAGAAGCCGTGAGTAAATATCATAGGCTCGCTCCATACGGCCTTCTTGCTCTATAACGGTCGGAACTAGTACTGACATTATTATCAATCTCCTTTTACCCTAACATAATACCTATTTAGCACTCGCTGGTCAAGAGTGCTAATTTAGTAAATTGAATGTTTTTTGTTTAGTAAGTGTTGTGCTTATTTATACCGTTTAATGTGGGCTACATAAAGATTCCAGAAGTTTTCCGGTAAGCCCTATAGCAACCGAGCCCAAACCTAAGACTATGAGTCCTGAGCCAGGGCTAAGCTCTAAAGTACTTAGTGCAGCACCCCCAGCAATAAGCGATGTTTCGGCGTATAGTATTGTAATTCCGGTTCGGTAATTCAAAGGTTCGTGGTCGATTGATTGATTATTATTTGTCATAACTAAAATCTTCTGTAAGTCTGTCTAAATTCTCGGCATCTTCTTTCGCGTATTTTAGCAAATCCTGGAACCATGTCTACTGGCAGCGAACCCCCTTTATAGACATAGTCATCTATTGTAGAGGCGACCCGAATTAGAAAGGCCGCAGATACATCAGGCGCTAATAAAGAAAATCTAAGTACATAAAGGCCAATCTCTTTCGCTTTGCCGTACAGCTCAATCGGTAGCCTTGTTAATTCTGCCTCGATGAGTGGAATTGTCAGTATCGAGGGGTCATCATACACAGGCTGAAGTGCGTCACGGATTGTCTGATCATAAAAGCCTGTGTGTTTATAAATCAAATTATGACTTGCGCCAAGTACTTGAGCATCAGCAGCTGTTTCAAACAATACACCACCCTCAGGTAGAGGCCTCATAGTTTATCCGTTTAGTTGTTTTATCTTTGCTACAGTTTTTTCACTCATCATGCGGCTGGCAATATCACGACGACCTTCAGGTTTATCCAGTTCAACCTGCATCTTAGCATCTTTATATTGGCCTCTAAGAACATTAATTCGTATATCCAGTTCTTCATTTGTGATTTGAATATTTTCAGCCTCGGCGATTTCTGCTAAAACTAAACCGGCTTTCACGCGGTCAGTTGCATCTGGCGTTAGTGTTTTTTTGCGATATTCTTCATCGGTGATGTTTTGGGTTTTTAAATATTCCTCATAAGTTTGACCGCGGTAAAGTAGGTTTTGCTTAAAATCTTTTACCATAAATTCGACTTGTTCATGTATTAGTGAATCTGGAACTTCTAGCTTAGATTTTTCTGTAATTTCTTTTATCATAGCACTTTCGTAATCACGCTCCGCTTGGTTGGATCGCTCGGACTGAAGCTGTTTTTTAATGTCTGTTTTTAGGTCGTTCAAAGTTTTGAACGGGCCAATGCTTGCCGCAAATTTATCGTCTAGACCTGGTAGGTTTACTTCTTTAACTTTATCGATTCGCACATTGAATGTTACTTTTTTGCTCGCTAATGCACTGACAGAGTAATCTTTCGGGAAAGTTAAACTAAACGATTTATTAGCTTTAGCTTTTAGGCCAAGTAAGTTTGCTTCGAAACCAGGAATAAAATTATTACTGCCAAGAATTAGTGGGTAAGCTTTGCCGTCAGCTCCAGCAACAGGCTGACCCTTTTTATCTGTGCCCGAGAAATCTATGGTTACTTCATCGCCATTTTTTGCCGGGCGTGTTACTGTTTTTCGTTCGCCGTTTCTGGTGCGCAGTGACCCTAATACTTCCATAATATCTTTATCTGTTACTTTAGTTTCTGTTTTTTTAGATTTCAAATTTTTGTAATTACCAAGGCTTACTGGGCTAAATATATCCACATCTACGGCGAATTCTAATAAACTATATGGAACAAATTTTTTTAAAGTTACCTGGGGCTGACCTGCGGGGCGAATCTTTTGGTCATCAAGAGCAGCTGCGTATAAATCTTGCAGTGCATCCTCGAAAAAGTGTGACTGAAAGCTATTTTGGTCAACATGTTTTTCGATCATAGCCAGCGGTGCTCTACCTGCTCGAAAACCTGGCACTTTTACAGTCTTGGCAAAATGCTCAAGCGTATGACGTCTGGTAGACGCAAGGTCTTGTTCGTTGGCGTTAATAGTCAACTGAACATGGGTTGCTGTTTTTAAATCTTTTTTGACTTGCATTGTAGACAGCTATTGTACCAGGATTTTTATTTTTTACCAGAGCTGGGTTGAAATTGTCGCCAAAATCAATGGAAACAATATGGCCTCAATTATTAAGCCTTTTTTAGTCTCGGACCATTGAATTTTGTGATGAAACTTTTCAAAAATATTCGTATATTCTTTTTTGTTTACTTCTTGGGATTTAAGCCAGTAAGGTAGCCACATTAGGTCTGGCGAAGCTGCTAAAATTCCACAAAGTACCAGCCCAAACCAACCTCCGGGTACTAGTACAATAGTTGCGATCAACAAACTAGCTGCCATGCCACAATCAATTATTAGATACTTCATAAATTTCTTAGGGTCTTTGTTCAGTTCGTCATCGGTATAGTGAGGAATAGCGTCTAAAACAAAATGTGAAGCCAGAGCCAACGGAATTGCCAAAGGCAAAGGCAAAAGGGTGCCAATTAAGATTCCGCTAGCTGTGTGATTAGTGGCCGTCACTTATTTTTACCTCGATGGTCTTTGATTAGGCTGACAATTCGCTGCGGGCTGTGCTTTTCTTCGCGACCTTCATGCAAGTCTTTTATGACAATTTGGTTTTCGACAAGTTCTCTTTCGCCAATAAACAATGCGTAGCGAATATCTTTTTGGGTAGCTGATTTAATTTGCTTGTCAATTTTTCGACTCGAGGAATCAAGAATGATCTTTAACCCCATGTCGCGTAAGGCTTGTAAAACTTCTTGTGCCTTAGTGTAAACGTCACCAATTAGGATAGCGTAAGCAGCAGCGGGCGGTTCTAGTTTTGGTAAAATACTGTGTGATTGTAAAAAATTTAGCATTGTTACGTCGCCCATACCAAAACCAGCAGTTGGTATAGGATCAACACCAAACAAGCCCACTAAACCATCATACCTACCGCCGCCAAACATGCTGCGGTTATTTTCGGGGTGATTATCGAAAACTTCAAAAACAACACCGGTATAATAGTCAAAACCTCGCATCAAGCTAAGATCGAAGGCGATATTTGATATGTGCGAATCTTCAAGCAGACCAATTAGATCTATTAGTTGTTGGGAAGCAGGTAAATTTTTCAGTGCTTCGGGCAAATTATTAATGTCGTCTGTTTTAAGAAGATTAAGCAGTTTGTCACTAGCGCCTGTTTCACGCTGGCTAGGTGTAAACAAGGCATCAACGCCTGCAGCAAAATCGCCATAATCCATTTTGTGCATGCGGTCGATTAATTTTGCCAAGCTGTAACTTTGTGTTTCGTCTAATTTTAAATAATCGCTCATAATAGAGTTTATTAACTGACGATGATTGACGCGAATAGTATACATATCGCGGTTTGCACAAACACTTTGCATAATTTTATCTGCCAGTAAAATTAACTCGTTCTCGCTCAAAAGACTCGTTATGCATTGGCGAGAGAAGAGTGATATTTCCAGGCTCACGTGGCTCACGTACTCGTAGTATAATAGCATTCGTTACAGCAAACCTTTGAGG
>JBBTTS010000012.1:9389-11471 GCA_038064135.1 Patescibacteria group bacterium
TGCATAATTTTATCTGCAAGTAAAATTAACTCGTGCTCGGCTTGAATTGTGTCTATTCCAAAAACGTCAACATTTAATTGCCAGTGTTCGCGTAATCGACCTCGCTGTGGGCGCTCATATCTCCAAAGGTTTGGGATTGAATACCAACGAACTGGGTAGCTAAGTTCTTGGCGTTTAGCAGCGACCATGCGACTAACCGTTGGTGTCATTTCGGGCCGAATGGCTACTTTGCGTCCACCGCGATCTTCGAATGTATAAGTTTGCTCATTAACAATTTCTTCACCCGATTTAGCGATGTAAAGCTCCAGAGGCTCAAGTATAGGAGCGTCATATTCTTCGTAACCAAATAGTTTGCAAACTTCAGCCCACTTATTAAAGATGTATTTTTGCAGACGTTTGTCTTCGGGGTAAAAATCGCGAGCACCTTTATAGGGCTGAGTTGATAATGCCATGGTTATTCTTTATTGTATCTGATAGACCCAGTATGAACAAAACTTGGTGCGCGAGAGAGGACTTGAACCTCCACGCCTTGCGGCACGTGCTCCTAAGGCACGCGTGTATACCAATTTCACCACTCGCGCAAACTTACAAGGCAATTATACGAAATTTAACTGAGGTTGTCGATGATGTTGCTCAAAACAGTTTGTGGGTCATTTTGTTCGTCAGTAAATGCTCTACCGACTACAAAATAGTCAGCGCCAGCATCCATCGCCTGACGAGGGGTCAGTGATCTTAGGTGGTTGAAAGTCGAGTAATCCGGCACAGCGATTCCGGTGGCCACAAGAGTAATTTTTGCTAATTCGGCATGGTTTCGAACAGACTCTACAGCAAATGACGGCACAAACAGCGCATCTACTCCTGCTTCGGCTGCCAATAAACTCAAATCGCACACCGCTTGTGTAATTGATTTTCCAAGCAACCTACGACATCCATTTTCGGATTCTCGTGAATCAATGGTGTGGGCGATAATTTTTGCTTTTCGACGAGCCTTAACAGCTGCTTCAAGTGACCCAGAAGTTGATAAACTATGTACACTAATCATGTTGGCTCCGGTTAGCGCCAGGTCGGTTATGATGTCTTCGGTATTTCCAGGTACATCGCTTATTTTAAAATCTAGTACAACTCCGGCGTTTGGGGCAATTTCTCTGGTCATTTTAAACACCGCATTCCAGTTAACGGTATGTGTGCCGTCACGTGGAGTTACTCGCTTTGGTGCAATCTTGATCATACCTACTTCGGGACCAACGTCGTCAAGAACATGCTTTTCGCGCAGCAAATCTCGACTATCTAAAGCCAGTACTATACTGTTACCTAAATTTTCGTGATTTACATCCCCAATCATCAATTAGATTGTAGACCATAATCAAAAGTAAAACACAAGCAGAATTAACGGTAAAAATACAACGCTGCGTCACCGAAATTTTTACTAGTTATTAGACTTAAACCATTAATTTTTAAATCTGATTTTGGTGGCAAAGATATTACAAAGAGTCCATCTTTATTTAGTGCAGCAACTAGGTTTTGAATTGTACCGCTAGGAACCGAGTTATAGGGTGGATCGGCAATTATGACATCAAATACTTTATTTGGATTATTTTGCTGCCAGCTAGAAACATTGGCTCTAATTGCTTTATAATTTTTTACTCCTAGGTTTTGGGCGTTTTGTAGCATGGTTTGGTGGGCATTTTTGTCGGAATCGATTGCAATAACTTCGCCGGCACCGCGACTAATAGCCTCTAGACCAATTGCACCGCTGCCCGCAAATGCGTCTAAAACTGTTAGTCCATAAATATCACCAAGTGTATTAAACATGGCTCCACGTATCTTGTCGCTCATAGGGTGAGTTTTGTGACCGTGAGGTGCCGATAATACTCGGCCACCAAATGCACCACTAATAATCCTCATTTTGCCAACCCAGCATCATAAAGTGCCAGGTACCAAGCCAGCGCAACAGTTTGAACCAAATTAGGCCCCAAACGATGTCTTACCTGCCAAGCAAGTTTTGGTGTCCATCCTTTTTTATGGAATTGTTCATACATATCTAATACGATAACGGGCATGGCTCCCCAAATTCCACCATGA
>JBBTTS010000013.1:0-16832 GCA_038064135.1 Patescibacteria group bacterium
GAGCATAGCTAAGCGGTGCAAGTGTGACTATATTCATAGCCTGGGTCACGCCTCGGGTAAAAATGCTTGATCCATGAGCCCTTGGGAGTAATCCAACTTCGCTGCTCAGTGTTCGTACTTCGGTAAGTTTGCGGCCATCTGGACGAATATTTTCCTCGACGATACCTTTTCGAACGTCATAATGGAGTGCCATGGTAAATGCTTCGTCGTATTCGGCCTTTAGTCCACCGTAATCTTCACCGTGTTTATCCTCGAATGCCTCGTGGAAACTATCCCGCAGTACCTGAACAAGATTATTACGCTCTGGATAAGGCGCTCTTAGTCCTTTGCCAAGCTGGCCGTCAAGCCATTTATCGACTTCAGTTTGGATGTCTTTATTTGGCAAAACCAACTGATAATCCAACTTTGAAACGCCAACTTTTTTAACTAAATCTTCTTGCAATTTAATTGCTGGTTGCATTTCTTTTTGGGCAAAAGCCAATGCTTCGGCAATTTGGTCTTCGCTGACTTCGTTCGCCCCAGCTTCTACCATCATGATTGCATCTTTTGTGCCAGCCACAACCAAGTCAAGGTCACCGATTTCTAGTTCTTCGGCCGACATGAATGCTGTTAACTTACCCTCCCTTAGGCCCACTCGAAGTCCAGCCACAGGGCCATCAAAAGGTGCGCCAGTCAGGCTAAATGCTGCACTTACAGCGATCATTGCAATCATATCGGGTCGGAATTTTGGATCCATACTGAGTACAGTGGCTACGCCTTGAGCTTCCTGGCGATAGCCTTTTGGCCACAACGGACGTATAGGGCGATCTATCAAGCGCCCAATTAAAACTGCGTCGTCGCTAGGCCTACCCTCTCGCTTAACATAGCGACTACCACTAATTTTTCCAGCCGCGTAAAAACGCTCTTCATAATCAATGCTGAGCGGAAAATAATCCATTCCTACAATGGTTTTGTCGCTAACCATTGCGGTACCAAGTACTACTGTTTCGCCGTAGCGTACAAGTACCGAAGCACTGGTTCGAAACCCGAGTCGATTGACCTCTAAGCTTAATTCTTGGCCACACAACTGCGTACTTACTTTGATTATTTTTTTGCCATACGGGTTAATAATGTCTCCCATATTTTCCTTTCCGGTATTGGCATTTGCCACACTGTGCAAATATATGCGCTTCTTGTGCGAAAATTTCAGCCATATATCTGTTTCACTGCGGCAAACGACCAGTTATTTTAGATTTAATGTGCACAAGCTTGCCTCGACAAAAGTCGGGGTTATAGTCTGAGCAGATTATTTTCTAATTTTCAGTTTTTCGATTAGCGTCAAATAAGCCTGGCTATCTTGTTCAGCAAGATATTTTAGTAACTTCTTACGCTTACCTACCATCTGTAACAAACCGCGTCGCGCCATAAAATCGTGTTTATTTATTTTTAAGTGCTCGGTCAATTCTTTGATGCGTTCGGTCAAAATACCAACCTGAACAGCTGGTGAGCCAGTGTCCGTTTTTGTCGTAGCTAATTTGGCAATTACTGCCTGTTTTTTCTCACTTGTTATCATATTTCAGCTATATTCTATCATACCTCAATCTGTTAATCAATAGTCTGAACACTACTAAGTATTAAATTGTGATCTACGTCCTGCATAGAGATTGATTGTGATACGTCAAAAGTGCCAACTTTTATGCGGCGGAGGTCGGACATGTAGGCACCAGTGCCCAGTTTTTCTCCAACATCGTGCACAAGGCTACGAATGTATGTACCGCTACTTACTTCGGTGGTGAAGTTCACGAATGGATAATTATAGTTTGTGAGTGTGACGCTGTAGATCGTAACCTTTCGGGGTTCAATTTTTACCTCTTTACCTTCCCTTGCTAGTTTGTAGGCGCGTTTTCCGTTAATTTTTATTGCCGAAAACGCCGGCGGTGTTTGCTGTAATTCACCAATAAATTCTTGCAGCACTTTTACTATCTCCTCGTTACTCGGAATTTGCTTACTCGTAACTATCTTTTCGCCCTCCTCGTCACCAGTTGTCGATGTTTCGCCGAGTTTCATGGTAACATCGTAGGTTTTATCTAACTTTGTTAGTTCTGGAGTCTTTTTTGTGTAATCACCTACAAGCAACACTAAAAGGCCTGTAGCCAGAGGATCTAGTGTTCCGGTATGCCCTACTCGAATCTTTCGCTTCGAAGTTTCGAGTAGCGAGCTTTTAGTGGCGAGTCCTTTTTTTAGTACACCTCGCACCTTAGCTACCACATCAAAACTAGTCCAGCCTTTTGGTTTATCGACTAATAAAATCCCGTTCATTAAAATGTATTATAAATTATAAAGAGTAAAATCTGGTGATGCGGCGTGCGGAGGGTTCTACAAGGCTAAGCCCTGGAACCCTCCGACACACGCCGGTCAGATTTGCACACTCAACCCTGATGGGGAGCTATGACAATCACCTACTACTTGAGATACCCAGCCACCAGTTTCCAGCCACTCCAGTTGCCGCCCGGCGACTGCTGCCATTTGTGGTAGATATTGGACTGTCCAACTGGTTGGTTGGTGTTGACACCGACAACTTCAAGGCGCCCGTTTGTGGAAGTGGAGACGGCGACCGAGTTGTTGCCGATCGTCGAATTAAACTCACCAAACAAAGTTCCTAAGCGAAATGCACGGTTGTTGGCGTCAAGTACCACGGTACGGTTGTAAGTCTGAACTTTCTCGTCGAGAGAATGGTTGGAGTCAACAACATTGAAGGTCGAGCCCGACACGCGCGACACGATGATGTAGGTATGAACACCGTGACCGCTCTGGACGATGTCGCCCCTGGCAAGTGCGTTGATGTCAGTGATCTGTTGAGCTCCCAAATCGTAGAAACGTTTGAAGTAGTCACCAGCACCACCACCAAGCCATTGCGTCTTCCCACTCGCCATCCAGACAATGCAGTTGACGAACGCCCTACACTGGCCGTCATATTGTTGTCCACCGGGAGTTCCTCCAGTGTAGCCACTGCGACCTGCATTGATGCAAGCGTTGCCTCCCCACTGCCCGACATAGCCGAGCGCGATATCGGCGATGTTGGCATTGTTGTAACTGCCAACGGCTGCTGCCGGTTGCTCGGCGATACGCATGCTTCCCAGCGATGCAAAGATGATGACAAACGCCAACATCCATCGCCTTGTTTCTTGTGACGTCCGAAGACGTTTCCTGGACAAGTGAACCACCTCTTTCGAGGGTCGACGACACTTTTTTCAAGCGTACGCGGAGTAAATGTAGATGATTATGTGCAAACGCTAAGGAATTTTACCCTCCAACGGCGGCTCTGACGAACGCAGCGTTAACTCATATATACGCCGAAAAACATCGACTGACTACAGGTAAAAAATACATCTGTGGAACAGCTGTGATTAAGATGTGTAAAACTAGAAAACTATATTGATTAAAGCGACTGAGCTTAATAATTTGGGGGCATCATTGGTGGCGGAACTGGTGGTGGCGCTGTTGGATCATTTACAGGACTTGCAGTAATGTCTGTAGGTGGTGTGTTTGGAATCAAGTTAGATGGCAAATCTAATTGTTGTGGCGAACCAAACTGCGACATACTGTTTGGCGATGAGGCTGGATCAGGCCCAAGATTTAAATTAGCTGATTGAGTCGTATTAACAATTGGTGGCATCGTTTGGTCTGCGCCCTGCATGGCCGAAGCCACCGCGTTTCGAGCCGCATCAACATCCGCACCTACTACACTCTCTTCAGTTGGAGCAATTTCCGAAGCCATCACATCATCGGTCTGATCGGATTGAAATGGAAACGATGGGCTAATTGGGTCTGGTTGTGGTGGCTGTGTCAGTGCGAAATCATCGTTCGGGGGCAGAAATTGATCTTGAGACGGTAACGGGGGCGAATCGATTGGCAAATTTACCGGAGCCTGCATTTCTGCACCCATTACTGAGCTAACAGATTCATCCGAAGGCGCTGACGAACTTGCTGCTAACATAGAATCTAAAGATGAGCTAGCAGAAGGCTCTGGTAGCGATGTGTCGAAATCTTCATTTAGCAGCGGATTAACCATTGGTTCGGTATTTTTTTGATGATTTTGAACAGAACTTTCAAGTAGCAAATTATCGTGTTGAGGTTGCAATAAGCTACCGTTTGGTTTTGGCGCGGCATCTGCAGAAACATCTTGGGATTGATTGGTCTGCGAAGCAAGATGTTGTTGATGTTCATCGTGAGACCTAAGTGTACCGTGCTCGTCGATATGAATCTGCTCGTGAGGTGGTGAATCGTCCTGATTAGCGTCCATATAATCTTTCAAGTGTGGCGAATGTACCATTTCCTCAATGCGATTAAGCGACATTGCCTCATCTTTGGAGTTTTGCGAATCATCAGTTAAAGAATCTAAATTAGACGATTCAACGGACTTAATGGGTGGATTGTGCTCGTCAATCGCCTGATTATTTTCGTTTGCTTCGTCAGAAGGGGGTTCATCATGGCTTACAGAAACTTCACTATCCGGTTCGTTCAAATTTTTAGTATCAATTTCGCCCTCAACAACTTTATCACCCAAGGAAGCTGGCAATTGCTCAAGCTTTGTGGCTACCAATTGCTGATTTGCGCCTGCTGCCATTAGTTTGGCGCTTAACGACATCGTGGTAGATGAAGTTTTTTCGTTACTAAAACGCTGGGTTTCTGCAACAATTCCTGTCAAAAATGCTGTAGCTATTTGCTGGTCAAGCAATTCACCTTCTTTTAGATCTTCGCCCAAGGAAACTAACATTTCGCATAGGCTGCTAGCTCCAGTATCTGTCCAGTTTATCGATCCGAGATCAGCGTTTCCGGTGTTGTTAATGGTAATTACTGTAGCATCGTGTAATATTCGACCGTGCGCAGTAATTGCCTGGTCGATTTCATCTTTTTTTTGTACGCCTATGGCCACCACTGCATCAACGTTAAAGTCACCTTGGCTAAACTCTAGATCCGATTCACTGATTGAGGTTTTGTACGGGGTTATAAAAATTTTCACATGTTGATCTTCAACCTTGTAGCGCAATTTGTCGGCCTTTGATTTGTCTAAGGCAATGATAAAATCTCTTAAACTATCGGTAGTTTTTTCGATATTTTTTTCGGGTTCTAAAAATTCAATTGTCGATGGAACTACTCCACTAAAAACAGCCGAGGCGTGCTTACCTAACTTGTTTAAAAGTAAAGCAAATCCAATTGCCGAAGCCAGCTGATCGACCGAAGGATTAGAACTAACCGTAACTAATACGTTGTTACACAACTTAATGCGGTCGATAGCCTGTTGTTTTGGGTTTTGAGTTTCCATTTTTTTGATTTTTGAAGTTTACTCCTTAGCAAGGTAACACGAAGCTTGTGCTTTGTCCACCGGTTATCCCCAGTTTTCTTTACAAATTCCTTATCTGAAGGTATAGTGGTGGGTCGAACTAAGTAACAAAGGACTAAAATAACCGATGCCAATAATTAAATCAGCAAAAAAACGCGTAAAAGTAACAAAAAAAGCTGCTGCTCGTAATTCAAAAACTAAGCGAACACTACGAAGTGCCCTAAAAAACTTTCAAGCAAGTTTAAGTGGTGGTAAAGCAACAGGAACACATAATCAGGCTCAAAGTGCTCTAGATAAAGCTGCCAAAAAAGGAATTTTACATAAAAACAAAGTCGCTCGTAAAAAACGCCAATTAGCTGCCAAAGCTAAGGCCGCCGGAATCAAACCAGCTTCATCAGTCAAGAAAACTACGGCGAAAAAACCAGCAACAAAATCACCTGCTAAAAAAACTGTCGCCAAAAAATCAACCGTCAAGAAAACTACCAAAAGTCCAGCTGCCAAGAAAAAGTAATCAAAAATTTAATAAATCTACTGTTGGCTAATCTTAACCAGTAGGTTTTTTAATGCATCATCGGTATCGATTTTTGTAGTCTTGATTAGTAGATCAGTGGCATAAACTTCTTTTACGAGTAGCTTAAACTCAGTCTTTGATAGTCTTTTTGCAGCCAAATCTGCCTTGCCCAAAACAAATGGATTAATTTTAAAATCGGATGATATTTGCTGGGTGGTGCGACCTTCTCGCCACAAAATGATTGCAATGTGATGAATTTGCCAAATTATCATTGCCAAAATTTGCGAACCTTCAGTGCCCTGAGCGCGTTGATCATCATAAATCTTTAATGCTTTTTGCGAATTACCTAAAAAAGCGGCCCCAAGTAGTTGGAAAATGGTTGACTGTGGTGATGCTACAGTTAATTCATCGATTTCGTTTTTGCTAATATGATTGCTGTAATTAGTTAGTTTTATTAATTCTTGATGCAAAATAGCCTGATTTGTGCCAACTCGCTCAACTAAATAACGTGCATCACTAATAGCTATATCAACATCAAGATTTTTTGCTTCATCCGCAAGCCAAAAAGGCAATTTTTGTGGTTCTAAGTCACTAAATTCTTTTAATTCGGTAGATTTTTTTAAACTTTTATACAGCGACAAACGTTTATCTAGCTTGGCCTCAACTAAAACAATCTCAATACTATCTGGCACATCTAAAATTAGTCTATCAATATTTTCTGTAGCTATTCTGTTTGCAGATAGTTCCCGAATAATTACAAGTTTTGCATCAGAAAATAAAGTTTGTGAATGTGTTGCCTGCACCAGTATATCTATTTCGGTAAGCAAAGCGTCATATCTCTCGATGTTTTGAATGTCGTGCTTTTTCTGAAACCGATCAATAATTAAACCAAGCTCTTTGTCTATCAAAAACTGACTTGTACCGCAAAGTGTTGTAACCATACAATCTAATGATAACAACTCAACATGCTTATGCAGCTATTTGGCATTTTGGGCAAAGATGTGTACCACGTCCAGCTACTCTGGTTTTTATAATCAGCAAACCGCAGCGATAACATGGTTGATTTTCACGCCTAAACACCTGAGCAAACTGTATATAGCTACCCTTCTTACCCTCAGCATTTACATAGTTTCTATCTGTACTACCGCCTTTTTCAATACTTAGATGCAAAACATTGCGAAGTTGAATAAATAGTTTATTCAACTTCGCATCAGTTAAGCTTGCAACCTTTGTTGTTGGATGAATCTTTGCACCCCATAAACTTTCATCGGCATATATGTTACCAACACCGGCAATAACCGTTTGGTCTAGTAGCGCGGCTTTTATAGTAGTGTTATTTCGGCGCCTAAAGCGACCTATAAAATCTTTATTGGTAAAATTGTCAGCTAAAGGCTCTGGACCAACCTTTTTAAAGAAATCGATGTTAGGTATTTCTATAGTTGGAATAAGCCTTATCCAGCCAAACTTTCTCTGATCGTTAAAGTACAGATTCGAATCATCTTTAAACGTAAAAATGACGTGAGTTGATTTGTCTGGTAATTTACCAATCAGCGATTCACTTGGATGCCCCGCTCCAAAACGCTCCGATATATTTAACTCTTTACGGCCAACATATACTAGTTGTCCAGTCATTTTTAAGTGTATCACTAGGCTGTACGAGGTATCCAAATCAATAATTAGCACTTTGGCTCGGCGTCTTACATCTGTAACACCAGACCCAATTAAAAAACTATTGATGTCCGTTGATGTGTTCGGAAAGCTCTTGGGCCAATCAAAATAAACCCTGGTAACTTTTTTGCCAATAATTAATTTCTCTAGCCCACGTTTTACGGTTTCGACTTCGGGTAATTCTGGCATGGCTTTATTTTAACAGCAAAATTATGAAGCATGTATTTTATATCGCTTATGTTATTAAATTGATGTTTAATTATTAATTTTGGTTATGTTTACTAAAATTTTATATCATTAACATGCATAAAATTTCCTATAGAATATATGTATGGACTCTATTGGTAGCTTGTTAGGTAATACTCCCACCCCCTTACCGGAGGTCGGGATTATAAAAAATTACGTCTTGAAAAAGTACGGGCAAAAAGTGGGAGTTATTTCACACAAAAATCATTTTACAATAATTTGCCCGTCAGCTGCATTAGCCGGAACACTTCGCATGGAACTATTAAGAATCCAAAAAGAATTTGAATCTGATGCATCCTTATCAGTTAGAATTGGCCAAATCTAGAATTTTATAAATTTCATTTTTAAATTGATCTAGATCTTTGTAAACAATATACCTCATCCCAATTTTGTTCGCTGCCACACAATATTCCTGCCTGTCGTCGACCATAACCGCTTCGTTGGCGCGGCAACCTAAGCGTCTACAAGCAAGCATAAATATTTCTTTGTCTGGCTTCATCATTCCTACTTCAGCAGAAACTACTACGTCATTAAAAATATTTAACCAGTCCCCTAGTTTTCTTTCTGCCACACCATTGTTGGCATTGCTTAAAATCCCAATTTTATATTTTGGTTTAAGTTTTTGTTTAATAAATTCTAACAATTCTCGATTAGTGGGTTCTTCGCGGGCAACAATATCTCGCCACTGGTTGACTGTTATCCCAAGTTTTTCACATATTTCGCTATGAAAATCTGCTTGGCTCATCAGTCCGCTGTTTGCCCGGGAAAGAATGTCATCTATAAAAATGCTGTCTTTATTGATGTCACCTCCTGCAACCCTGTAAAGGTCCCAAAAACCCCTGCCAACTAATACGCCAAAACAATCAAATATAATCGCACGAATCATCGTGCTTTATAGTATATGGTTATCTAACTTTAGTGGCTAGAGTTTTACATTACTGGCTAGTTCTGAATAATTTGGAATTTGCGCTTCAAATAATGAACGAACTAATGATATTTTGGCAGACGAAGTACCAATTCGGCTACCGCACGTTGTGGCCCAGTGGCGAGAAATATCATTTTCGCCCTGACTAAGTTCAAAAATAAAATGCTTGCCAAGTGGGCATGCGCCGCGTTCATCTAATGTGGTTGGTTGGGAGCGTTGTTTGGTGAATCCGGCTTGATCAAGAGCAGCGAGGAATGTTTCAAATGCAGAAGTTGAATTTCCAAATTGTTCGCTATGCTCCACAACACCATCGTACCCAGTTAATACTTCGAAAACTCTCTCGTTTCGGTCTACAGTTACTCGGATAGATTTACGATCTTCTTTGCCAACAACGCGCCCTTGAGTTGTAAATATTGTACGAGCTTCGGAGTTTGCATATTCCACTAATGTTTTTGGAGTATTTTGATTCTGTTTTTTAGATTCATTACCTGGGCGAGAAATAATAATAACTACCGTTAAAACGGTTAGTAAAATTACGCCCAAAATCGCTAAAACATACCTCATATACGGTTATTATAACATTATTATTATGCTTATGCAAGATTTAGTTGTCGTTCTATGTAAAATATCCGTGAACTACGTCCTGGTTCTCTACTAGCCGAAATTTGTTCCCATATTGACTTAAAGCCTACGTCTTGGAAACTTAAAACTCTAGTGTGAATATTTTCTGATGCTAAATTTTTTTGTATATTATAAAAATCATTTCTTGGGGGTTTTTGTTCTGCAACGAAAACTGGACCATTACCTGAGGCCAATCTTAATGCATGCTTAACTAGCTGTAAATTACATGACCAGCTAGCATGCTCTAAAAACACATCCCGCATATAAACTGCATCGGGAGGGTGAGAAAATTCTACATACTCTACTCTAGATGGAACGAGGCCAAAAATTGTAATATTTTCGTTTCTTACTAGAGTTTCCGATGCTTCGTCGCGACAAAGTCGTTGTTTATAGCAATAATCAATGCCTACATACTCAGCCGCTTCACCACACCATTCAATGGGTTTAACACCCGGTCCTATCTCGATAATTTTCATTATTTCCTATATTAAGCATGTCACTAAACTTAGACGTAAGCACCAGCATTTTAATGTTTGCCGGTGCTGCCAAATCCTAAAGTACCGCGTTTGGTTTTTGAAAATTCTGAAACTTCTTCAAAAAACACGTTTTCGTGCTTAGCTATTACCGCCTGAGCAATGCGCTCTCCGTGTTTAATTTTGAACGACTCGCTACCATGATTAACAAGTAGTGCCATCAGTTCGCCCCGGTAATCACTATCAACAGTTCCCGGGCTATTTAGTACTGTAACCCCGTGTTTTAGCGCCAAACCACTTCGTGGCCGAATTTGCAGTTCGTAGCCCTCTGGAAGCTCGACAGCAATTCCCGTGGGCACTAACACATGCTCACCCGACACCAGCACAATTGGCTCATCCAAACAGGCATGCATATCAGCCCCTGCCGCCTGTTCACTCTGATAAATTGGTACAGATGCTTTTGGATTTAACTTAATAAACCTTACTTTCATCTGGACTATAATAACAGACTTAGCTTGGCTAGGCGACGTTGGCGTGGGTGACAGCAAATTCACTTAAATCGTGCAGAACCACATCGTGTCCTTCACGCTCGGCGGCACGCCTTAATTCAGCCGAGTCTACAACTCCGCCAACAATCATAGGAAATGATTCACCGTCTTCATATAAGTCAAAAAGATGGCCGATGGCTGGGTCTTGTTCTTGAGTTGACATAATGTAGCTTCCTTTTTGTTTTTAAATAACTATATCTATTATATCAAGCCTGTAAACCCCATCTATTATTAATAGAGCTAGCTGTTGAGTTTTATAAAAACGCTGCAACTAAAATTGCAACATGAAAACTAAGTCCGTAGATAGTTTGAAGTAACAAATGCCGATCATTTAATTTGCCTTTAATAAAAGTTAGCCATACAAATACCATATAGCTTGTGGCAATTACAGCTACAAGCCTAGCAAACATAGAGAAGTTATTTGAGAATACAATGAAAAGGCTCAGGGGCATAAGCAAAATATGCATTAAATATGCGGTTATATCGTGAGCAAGAGTCATCCTGCCGCCTGTTGATGGAATCAATAATGCACCCAATTGGCCTAGTTCTGCTATAAATAGAATTACCAAGAAGATACTTGGCAAGCCATATGTGGGTGCAAACCATTTAAGTGCAAATATGTAAAACAATACTAGGTGCAACGAGAAGGAGGCGAGGTAGTAAATAATCCCTGCTTTCGTAGCTGCAGCATGAGCACTATAAGACATTGTTTTATTTCCTGGCCACTTCTTAATCATGAACCATAAGCAAAGCCACAACTGTACGACAGAAATTGGTCCTAAAATTTTATACACTTCGCTACTCATTTCACCAATAATACCACCTAGCCCATAGAATATGCTCTCTCGACTATCGATCCTTACAACTATAATAACCTATAGGTTATTATAGTTGTAAGTAGTTGCGTGAATTAAACGATTGTTTTATCCGTGTTGGCTTATTAAATTAAGTATAATCTAGTTTAACAAAATGGTGCACGAGAGTAGAAATGGGTCATAATGGGAGAATTTTATGAAAAAGTCCTTGAAGAATTTGGAAAGAAAGCGGTTATTTGTAGGAGTTTTAGCGGCTACCCTGCTGTTTAGTAGTAGCGTGGTATTTGCGTTAAATAGTAGTAATTTTTTTAGTGAAGCAAGCACTTTTGCTTACAAAAACTGTAGAGCTGTATCGGAAAGCAATAATTTACAAAATGTCATTTGTTTTTTAATTCATGCTAACAGTGAATCACAATTAAAATTCAAAAATCTAAATGATAGTAACGACGAACAAACCGTAAAAATGGGTAAGTTGAATATTTATGATAACGATCACAATCTTTTGGGTAGATTGATAGATGCAAATTCATCAACTTCAGGTGGTATATTCACAGTTTATAATGATCAGATTGGAAGAATAATTTCATTCGAGCATTCAAATGAAGGCAATATCATAAACCCCGAACCCGCCCTAACTGATTCTTCAATCAGTTTTACATCTACAGATTGTACGGGTGATAAATATATCCCGATGAATACTGTTTCGGTAGGTATATCGTTAATAAAAATGTCGGATGGATTCTATAAGGCGGTGAATAATTCACGTCCTATATTAGAAATCCGGTCGCAAATTGCCGATGATGGTAACGATGGGTTTATCTGTTTTTCAAGCGTAAGTATAAGTGGTGTTGTTAAGATAGTACCTGTGGCTATTCCGTTTCCAAATCCGGTTATCTTACCTTTTCAATTCGAAAGCTAGAACCTAGAAAAAATGCTCTGTTAAATTTCACTGAAATAATATTTGTAAACATCAACAACTTCACCGCCGCTTAATACTTTACAACTATAGTAAACTTATAAGTTTACTATAGTTGTAAATTGGAGTAAGTAAGCGTTATGTCGGTAATACTGGGCGGTTTGGGGTTTTATTTTGGTAATGAAAATGGAGCAAAACTAAATTACTGTTTTTCGGAACAATATACTAATAATCAAAACGGAGTATATTAGTAAAACCAGTCCTAAGCAATATATTTGAAGATTGAAATAAGGCCACCTATCGACATGGTGCTCCTTTGTCCAATTTCTTAAAGACTTTTCGTACATCTGTAAAAGCTTAATTAGATGTGTCATTCCTAATATAAGCGAAGAACTTAAAAGTATTATGCTAATAAGTAGCACTAACTTTTGCCATAATATTAATATCTTAATATTCTCTGTTGTTAAGAAAAAGCCATTTGAAGCTATTAAAAAAGTAGTTAAAGATAAAAGTATACCTTCAATAGATTTCTCAGTATCATTGATCTCTTTTGAGATTCTATATTTCAGCTCATATCGATCCATTTTATATTACAATTCGCCCCAGTTTTTGCCAGTGCTGACGTCGACATCCAGCTTTACTGGCAGTTCGTAGACATGCTCCATGGTGTCTTTGAGCATTTCGGCGACTTTTTCGGCATCATCTTCCATAGACTCAACTATTAACGAATCGTGAACCTGTAAAAGAAGTTTAGGTCTTGTATCTTCGCTCAACTCGCTACTCGGGGCTCGCCACTGGTCCAATTTCCGCTGGACCTCAATCATGGCCATTTTCATTAAATCGGCCTCGGTTCCCTGAATAGGCATATTCAATGCCGCTCTTTCGGCGGCTGATCGAACAATAAAGTTAGTCGAATGAACGTCGGGTGTTGGACGGCGGCGACCAAAAAGCGTTTCGACATAGCCATCTTTACGAGCTGACTCTTTAAGACGATTCATATATTCGAGTATTGGTTTACGAAGTTCAAAATATTTGTCGATGAAGGTCTTAGCTGCAGCAATGGTCATACCGGTAGCCACACTTAGTCCATGCGGGCTCATGCCGTATAGCACACCAAAATTAATTACTTTGGCATCGCGGCGCATTTGCTTGGTGACGTCCTCTGGTTCACGCCCGTATACCTGGGCAGCTGTCATGGTGTGAATATCGGCTCCGGCATTAAACATATCAATTAGTTCTTTATCGCCTGCCAGATAGGCAGCGAGGCGTAATTCGAATTGGCTGTAGTCAGCGCTAATCAAAACGTGTCCAGGACGCGCTACAAAAGCCGTACGAATTTGCCTGCCAAGGTCGGTACGAACTGGAATGTTTTGTAAATTTGGATCATTGCTACTTAAGCGACCGGTTTGCGCCACCGTAAGCGCATAGGTGGTGTGCAACCTGGATTCTTCATCAACTTGTTGAGGCAATGTGTCGACGTAGGTATTCTTGAGTTTGGTATACTCGCGGTACTGTGTTATTAAATCTATAATTGGATGTTGGCCGCGTAACTTATCTAGTTCGGTAGCGGCAGTACTATAGCCAGTTTTACCCTTCTTTACTCCTTGAGTTGGCAATTGAAGTTTGGTAAATAGCACTTCGGCAAGCTGCCCCGGCGAACTGATATTAAATTCGCTATCAGCATGACCATAAATTTGTTGTTCAATATCGCTTATTTGGTCGGTCAGCTGTTCATTCATAACTTCTAGGTAGCCAACATCTAGGCGAATGCCCTCGTGTTCCATGGCCGCTAGTACTGGGATTACTGGCCATTCGATATCTTCTGCCAGTTTTTGAACTTTGGGAACTTCGGCTAAATCTTTGACTTGCTGCTGATAAAGCCCGCGAATAATAGCCGCCATTTCTGGTGCACGTGCAATAAAATCTTCGTCGGTTAAGTCTTCTAACTCTGATCCATCGTATCCTAGGTCTACTTGAGCAAGCTCAGTCAACGATTGCTCACGACGAAGTGAGTTTAGTAAGAAAGCTCCAATCAATATATCGTGTTTGACGTCTGGTAGTGATAATTCTAATTCTATAAGTATTTTTAGTGTATTTTTTATATCATATCCGATAACATTTATGGGTAAATCAAAGTTAATGATGTTAATACCTTTTAACAATTTTTGGATATCAAGCATACATGTGTTGGATGGAGACTGGCTAATCACCAAATATTTTGGGTCTTTGCCGTGCTTGCCGGTAGATCGACCAAATAAAATTGCAGGTTCGGAATTAAATCTAATCTTTGCAAGCTGTTCTGGCGATGAAATTATGTTTACTTTTGGGCTTGAAGAAGTATCGAATAGATTTGGTGTGCTGTGTTGGCTAGTTTCGGTTGGTTTGACCTTCATTATATCGGGCAATTGACGGGCTAAGCTCAGAAACTCTAGGCGCTGTAAAACAGACAGTAGTTTCTCTGGATCGCACTTGCTGCCGTCGACTTCGTTTAAATCTAACTTAATTGGTGCATCTGTCCAAATAGCTGCAATTTTTTTACTTAAGATGGCCGAATCTTTGATTAGGTCCAAATTTTCGTATACACCGTCGAGTGTCTGGTGGGCTTTAAGTAGTTCGATTGCACCTTTTTCACCAATACCAGGCACGCCTGGAATATTATCGGAGCTATCGCCCTTTAGAGCCTTGAGGTCAAGAAATTGCTCAGGTTTTATCCCATATTTCATAATAAAAGTTTCAGGCCGAAAAAGTTCGATGTTACTTAGGCCTTTTTTAAGCGCATAGACATGAATAAGAGGATCAATAAGTTGCAACATATCAAGGTCAGAAGTGACAAGTTGAGTTTCAATCCCCTGCTTGGCCGCCTGGGCTGCCAGCGTACCCATTATGTCATCTGCCTCATAATCATCTAGCTCGTAAAGTGGCCATCCAAAAGCTTCCAATACTTCATGCAGTACAGGAATTTGCTCGTAAAAGTCTGGTGGTGCTGGTTTACGTCCAGCTTTGTATGCTGGGTACATTTCTAGACGTT
The DNA here is from genome assembly GCA_038064135.1 of Patescibacteria group bacterium. Taxonomy (GTDB): domain Bacteria; phylum Patescibacteriota; class Saccharimonadia; order Saccharimonadales; family OMJO01; genus JBBTTS01. The sequence goes on from JBBTTS010000013.1 coordinate 15,075, forward strand.
TGCGAATATTGGTTTTGGGTTTATCCCAAGCTACACAAACATAATCGGGCTTGAGTCGACGTATGACTTCGAGGGCCATTGTGGTAAAACCAAAAACCCCGCCTGTGGGTGTGCCGTCTTTTGTGGAAAGGTTGGGCATGGCGTAGTAGCCGCGGTAGAAGACACTTTTACCATCGATTATAGCCAATTTCTTTCCGGTAGGTTTGACCGCACTCATACTTACAAGTATACGCCACTGGGGTGGAGGTTGCTAACGTATGAAAATATTACAGAAGATCACGGGCTCCAATATCGGATGAGGGATGGCGAAGTTTAGTAAAAGCTCTCATCTCTAATTGGCGAATTCGCTCTCGAGTTAAACCAAATTGATCAGCAATATCTTCTAGATTTCGTCCATCGCTGCCATCCAAACCATAGCGCATAGTAAGAATTAACCTTTCGCGTGGGTCTAAAATTAATAACATCTTTGCAATAACATCTGAAACGCTACTTCGAATGGCGGCTTCGCTCGGATCTACGGCATTATTATCTGCAGTTATATCTTCGAACGTTGCTGAACCATCATCTCTAAGCGGTTCGTCTAGTGAAACTGGCTCTGAGGCATAGCTAAATACGTCATTTATTTTATCTTTAGGAAAGCCAAGAATATCAGCGATTTCTTGAATAGTCGGTTCTCTGCCAAGCTCATTAGTAAGTTCTGTCTTAGTTTTAATTACGCGGGCTAAGGTATCACCAGCATGAACAGGCAGCCGAATTGTCCTACCGTTGTTTGCAATCCCCCGCTGAAGAGCCTGGCGAATCCACCATGTGGCATAGGTGCTAAATTTAAAGCCTTTCTTATATTCGAATTTGTCAACCGCATGTATTAAGCCCAGGTTTCCCTCCTGTATTAAATCCAACAGCGGTAACCCGCTGGCTTGATATTTCTTGGCTATACTTACTACAAGCCGCAGGTTGGCATTTATAAAATCAGTTTTTGCGTTTTGGCCATCTTTGATCTGCCTGTTCAGTCGCCGCCGGAGTTCAGCAGATAATGTTCCCCCGCCAGTCTCTAGCTGTTTGGTAGCCTGTCGACCAGCTTCGATGCACTTAGCAAGTGAAATTTCACCGTCTTTATCTAGTAATTCGTAGCGGCCAATTTGTTGCAAATAAGTTTTTACTAGATCTTGATCTTCAGATTTTGAAGTTCTTTCAATTCTGGGCCTAGAGGTACGAAAATTGCTAACTCGATTAGTTTTTGTAGCAGCGGTAGGTTTGTTAAGTATTTTTGGATGAAAAAATACTGGCTCAGGCTGACTTAATTCTTCAATCGGTACTTCTTCGACTACATCGGGCTCAGGTTCTTCTAAGACAATAGCTAATAGATCGAGATCATCGGGCTCTTGATCAATTTCTTCGGCTTCAATTTCAGTTGACGTTGCCGACCCCCCAAGACTTCTTAGCAATACTTCACTTAAATCCTTAACAGGAAGTTCTTCGATCTCGCCAAGAGTTTCGTTTAATTTATCACCGTTTCGCACCTTTTTAATTGTTTCAGCAATTCGCCATAGACTCGTGCTGATTGCGCCAAGAGCAATACCGGCTTCGCTGCTAACTTTCTGGGCGCTGAAGCCAGATAATACAGCCGCTATTAAATCGACATCTCTCTGACGAAGGTTTGATTTAGCTGACTCTTCATAAATTTGCTGAATTTTTTCGGACGCCTGAACAATTTGGCTTGGATCTGCTGAAATTTTTGCCAAGTTGTTTTGAAGATGC
>JBBTTS010000013.1:16842-50289 GCA_038064135.1 Patescibacteria group bacterium
ATAAAGCAGTAAATCATCGGCCAAGCGGCGGTCAAAAGCATATTGTTCGGTCTCGTTATAGTCCGTTGCTGTCAAAATAACCTCTTAATTTTTAATTTCCAAAAATGCAACTTATATAAAAATTGTACGCCTAACTTAACGACTTGCAAGCATTAGAGGTGTTATACTTTTAAGCAAGATGGGTGAGCAGTTAAAACACAAACCTTATTACCGAATGGATGGAGGAGCCATTTTAGCAATATTAGAAACAAGCGAAAACGGTTTGACGTCTCAAAAATCGGCAAAATTACTAATCAGTAACGGTCCAAACAAACTACTCCAAGTTTATAGAGTTCCTCTGCTAGCAAGGTATTTAAGACAGTTTAAAGATTTATTGGTAATACTTTTAATCGTCAGCGCTGTAATTGCAGCTTTCTTGGGAGATTCTAGGGCCACAATTGTACTGGTTAGTTTGGTATTTTTTAATACCTTGATCGGCTTTTTACAAGAATTTAAAGCCGAAAAAGTAATGGATAGTTTGGAAAAATTGGTGGTAAGCGAAGCTAAGGTTCTGCGCGATGGACAAATTCAACTTGTCGATGCCACAGAACTAGTTATCGGTGATATTGTAATTTTAGAAGCTGGCGACTCGGTACCGGCTGATTTACGCGTTTTGAGCGAATCCGAATTACAAACAAATGACTTTGCTCTTACAGGTGAGAGTAATCCTAGCCGAAAATTTACTCACACTATTAAAGATGAAGTAACGCTTGGTGATCGCCACAATTTAGTGTTCATGGGAACGACAGTTGCAACCGGCGAAGCCAATGGTGTAGTAATTGCCACAGGTATGGACACCGAACTTGGTCGAATTGCAAACCTGAGTGCTTCGGCCAGCACCGACCTTAGCCCCCTGCAACGCGAAATGGGCAATGTTGCCAAACGGGTCACCCAAGGAACAATTCTACTCTGCAGCATATTAGTAGTTATTGCCCTACAGGCTGACCTTGGCGTCAAAACAGCCTTTTTGTTTGCCATCGGCATAGCTAGCTCATTAATTCCGCAAGGACTAGCAGCCGAAATTAATACTTCATTGGCACAAGCTGCCGGACGACTGGCGAAAGCACGCGCGTTAGTAAAAAAACTTTCAGCCGTAGAGACTCTTGGAGCAACAAATATAATTCTTACCGATAAAACCGGCACTCTTACTAAAAATGAGATGACAGTAGAAGAATTAATGATTGGCAAAGATACTTATCAGATCAGCGGCTCGGGCTACGAGGCCAATGGCAACGTGATGCAGCACGGCAAAAAAGTTCCACAATCTAGATTGAACGACATGGAGATGTTCTTTTTGGCTGGATTATTTGCCAGTAATGCCCGAATTAGTCCACCCGACGACGATCACGCCACTTGGTACTGTGTGGGCGACCCAACCGAAGGCGCATTAATAACTCTTGGAAAAAAAGCAGGCTTTGACTTACAAAGCTTAGAAACCGAAAGTCCCGAACTTAAAGAATTTGCTTTTGATTCTTCACGTAAACGAATGAGTTCCGTTAGAACTTTTGGTCCACATAAATCACTTTATGTTTTTGTAAAGGGTTCGCCTGAAAGTGTTTTGGCAGCTTGCGAAGACATTTGGGACCATGGCCACACCAGAAAATTATCTGAAAAAGATATTGAAAGCATCAAAGATCAACACCAAGATTGGGCCAATAGTGCCAGACGGAATCTGGCATTTGCCTTTGCGCCACTTCCAAAAAACACAAATTTGAATAGTCTAAAAATGGAAGATATCGAGAAAAACCTTACCTACCTTGGTCTGGTGAGCATGATAGACCCACTTCGTGAAGACGTGCCCGAGGCTATGAAGGCTGCCGCGTCAGCACACATCAAAGTTTCAATCATAACTGGTGACTTTGCCCCAACAGCTAAGGCAATTGCCACAAGGGCTCATTTGACATCGGCAAGCCAGGAGTTAATTGTTGTTGCTGGCGAGGAATTACGTCAATTAGATGATGCCAGAGTTAGGCAACTAGTTCTTGACGGTGGTGTAATATTTAGCCGTGTTAGCCCCGAAGACAAACTTCGAATTGTCGAACTAGCCAAACAGCACGGAAACGTGGTAGCAGTTACCGGCGATGGAATTAACGACGCCCCAGCCTTAAAGCGAGCTGATATTGGCGTGGCTATGGGCCGCACAGGCACTGATGTAGCAAAGCAATCGGCCGAAATTGTACTACTTGACGACAGTTTTAACACCCTTGTTAATGCCGTGCAACAAGGTCGAACCATTTTTCAAAATATTAAAAAAGGTACGTTAAGTTGTTTTACCAGTAATTCGGCCGAACTTGTAGTTAATTTGGTTAGCTTGGCAGCTACGACACTTTTCGGATTGCCGTTGGCGTTAACAGTTATGCAAATTTTGGCAGTAGATTTGATTGCCGAACTCTTCCCGATTGCCGCACTAGGTTGGGACAAGTCAGAAAATGATATCATGCAACGAGCTCCACGAAAAATTAGTGACCATATTTTAAATCCTAAAAGTATTACAGACCTTTTATGGTGCGGGCTACTGATTGGCGGATTCGCTTTTATTAACTATCTGCTGTTTTATTGGCGAAGTGGCATAGCTGGTGCAGATGTCGACACTGGAAGTACATTGCACATGAAAGCCACCGCAATGACCTACCTTACTATTGTACTTTGCCAGTTGTTTAACATACTTCAACGTCGCAGCAGCAAAGGGTTGTTCACACGTTACCAGCTACATAATAAGCAGCTTTGGCTAGCCATAGCATTTTCGCTATTTTGTGTGGCCAATATTATTCACAATCCAGTTATCGCACCTTATTTTGGCGCAGGGCCACTAAGCGCAATTGATTGGTTATTTGCGTTAGGTGCAGCAGGTTTGTTTGTACTGATTCGTGAGATTCAGCGCTACGCAGACACCCATCATCACCGTGACCACGTTGTTAGTTTATTCCATGAAAAGTTTAGTACTAATTAAAGTTCTGGGTGTGTAGCAATATATTTTCTCAATGATTCATAAGTAGATGGAATAATGCTTTGTGAAATTCCTGCCTTTCCAAGTAACTGCCGAGTAAGTCGCATCATTGGTTCAACTTCTCCGGCATGAAGTCCGCCTGTTACTTTATCTGGCCAGCTCATTTTTCCATTCGGATGAATACTAATTTTATCACCCAGCCCCATATCTATTACGGCCATTAGGCCCTCTATTGCAATTCTGTTTCGGTGAGGATAACTAGACACGTACGACATCACCGACTCCCCTACACTAAACTCATTTATGTATTCCTGGAAAGTTAATGGTGCCCTTGGGTTTACAACCTGTTTCGGCCGGTTAACCGCATCTGGCTGGATGACTGGCATACCGTTCATTATCGTTACATCAAATGTTTTGTTATCGTAACGAACAATGTACGAGGTGCACATTTCCCCACCTCGAAATTCGGCAAGTTCAGACTCGTCGCGTAAAACTACAGTTTTCTTTATGTCTGTAAATACATATTCAAAAATTGCTTTAACCTGGTCATACTCTGTTGGATATAAGTCTTTGATTGGTTTTTCACTACCATTTTTGTCGACTAGCTTATAGCGACTAGAGGCACCCTCTGCTTCAGTTGTTTTTCGAGGGCCTGTAAGAAATATTAGTGTGGTAGCTGGTGATCCTGCGTCAATCATTTCCTTAATAGTCTGGACACGGCGCAAGTTACCGTCAAACAATGCACCAACACCCACAATTGTGTCGGCATCTTTCTCTCCTTCAGAGAGCGTTACTCTTTCGCTATTAAGGCTTGGTATAGATAGGCCAATTGGCTTGTCTAGATCGATATCTTCGGTGTTAGGTATAACTACGTTCGGATCAGTCGTCCATATACCGCTATCTCTTAAATAATTAATACTTTTTGCAAACCCATCGTTAGGAAGTACATACTTTCCCGTGTCACTCGTGTGGTCACCATGACTCCTGCCCGATAATCCGTCTCGCATCACGATCAACAAGTGTTCGTCACCATATCTTAACAGATGACCCAAGTCAATATTATCTATAAATTCAGGTAGGCCATCGACAACCGCCCTACCAAACGGAACAAATTGCTCAACCTGGGTTTGTAATGTTTCTGACATCTAACTGCTCCTCAATTTATGATATTTCACAAGCATTATAGCATGTTTACAATACTTTGTAAACTCTATTTTCACGTTTGTTAAATTTATTATCAGTAGTTATTTACTTTTTTTGTGAATTATATTTTCACGTTTTTACAAAATTATGATATTATGTAGTTATGAATGAATCGGTACTGATCAATCTTGGCCTTAGCCCTTTACAGGCAAAAGTTTATGTTGTGCTAGTAATCAACAGCCCCGCTACCCCTCCCCAACTAGCTAAGTTAGTTGGGGCCACGCGAACAAACACCTACAAAGTATTAGAACAGCTTCAAGAAATTGGCTTGATTCGCCGGGACGAAACACAGCTTAAATTAAGATTTTGGGCTAGTAGCCCAAAGGCTCTCCAGGAACTTGCTGAATCAAATCAGCAGCAGGCCAAAGAAGAACTGAAACTAGTTGAAGCGAGCATGCCAAAACTAATGGACGAATACTTTAAACATTCCCTGCATCCAGACGTACGCTTTATGCAGGGGCAAGAAGGAATCGTTGCAGTCTTTAACGATTATGTGAAAACCGGCCAGGAATTGTACCTGATTCGTAGCTGGAAAGATCGCGACTTTTTAGGAAAAGGAGTTTTAAGTATTTGGCGAAAACAACCCAGCGCTAATGGCATTACTACAAATATTTTGGCTCCAGATACGGCAAGCGCTAGTAGCGCGTCGATGGACGAACTGTACTTATTCAATAAAACATGGATGCAAGAAGAAGATTACACAGCTCCGGTAGAGTGGTGCGCGTATGGTGATAAACTAGCCATTATTAGCTATGGCAACGAAGCAGTCTCGATGATAATTCAAAGTAAACAAATTGCAGATGCGTTTAAGCAGTTGTTTTCGCTTCTAAGCATTAGGCAAAAAGAGTGGAAATATTATACCGACTTTCCTAAAAAAGCTCGTTTGTCTGATGACCCTGCCGTTATAGAAACGCAGGCTTATAAAGATGTAGTAAAAAAACGACAAAACTATATAAAAATGCATGGAAAAGATTAGTGTCCATGCGTAATGCGGGCTTCGGTTGGGTAGTTGAAGGCTATATAAACTGCCGAGGATGCGATTGCTGCGATTTGATCGGCATTAGCCATTCCCCTAGAGGATAGATACATGCCAAGACTGTTTATTGCCGATCCAGCGACGTCACTAGCGGCATGCAACCAGCCCATACGATGTGCACCCCCTTGATGCGAATGTGGGTGCAACCCGGCTGTAACTCCGGTGTTTAGGGCAGCTCCACTGTATAAGAACATTTGTTCATTAAAAGATGGTGAATTTGTTGGATGTGACCAATCTTTTACTGCTACAAGACTAACAGCTGCCGCGCCGCTGCAAATTATCCAACCAGCGATTCGATTAATCTGACGTGATTTTTTATGATTGCCGTCTTTTTCGTGTCCTGCAGCATGAAAATTCATTAAATAACCTGCAGAATCTATAGAATTATGTACACCTTCACTTAATAGGGTATTGGACCCGCCTGCCACACCAAACACCACTTGGACTGCGCCAAGTCCAGCGTTGCCAATAAGCGCAGTCGCCAACCAACTTCGTGGTTTAGGCTGGTGCTCTGATTCATGACTCATAATGAGCCAACGTTACTATAGTTTTTAACTTTAAACAAAAGGGCTAAGCCAGATGATGTGGTGAAATCAAATGCTTTAAACTTCTTCGAACGACATGATTTTTGTTGGGCTGTAGCTTACGGTGATAAACCGTAAAAGGGTCTGTAGTAATTTCGGCCGCAGTCCAGTTTGCCATATCTACAGCTGTTTTTAGTGCTATTCTTAGCCGTCGTGGCACAAATTTGTGACCTATCTCAGCTTCTGCCTGCCATTTGTGGTATCGTTCTAACTGAAAGTTCATAAATGCCTTAAATTCTTTGGGATTTACAGTAACATGTACCCTACTCAGGTCACTTAAGCCAAATTGCTTTAGTTCATCTTTTGGAAAATTAATTATACCGTTGTTAAAATCTTCTTCTATGTCGCGTAAAAAATAAATCTGTTGAAATGCACGAGCCTGAAGTTTTGCAAAATGATCGGCCCCTTTACCAAGTCCAAAAATCCGCGCCATCATAAGCCCAATGACCTCGGCAGAACCATTAATGTAATTTAAAGTATCTTTAAGTGTTTTAAACTGTTCTTTTTCAACTGTTTGCTGCATTGAATCAAAAAATGACTCAATCCACTTGTGTTCAAATTTATAATGCCTTTGAAGATAAATAATATTCTTGATAACCCTTAAGTTAATACTGTCTTCGTGGTGATGCCGAAGTGAAAAGTCCGTGTCTTGGCTATATTTTTCCCATAGTTTTTTAAGATCGTTGAATGATTTATGGTCGGCTATGGGCTGTGCCACGTAGTCTTTCGTAACCCTAATGAAACTATATAACTTAAGGACGTCACGCCTAACAACCCGTGGAAAAAAGCGTGAACTAAAATAATAAGTATTACTGCCCTGCTTAAATATCTGATGCTCGAATGCCATGGTTATACTTTAATTAGTTCTGGCTGGGATTGCCAGCGCGAGTTGACGCAGAAAATCAATATCCTTTTTGGGCCATCTAGAGGCATGTAAATCTAGCGATTTTATTGCCAAATTAATATGATTCTGGGATCGGTCTTGAGCGTGCTTCAGCGCACCAGATTTAATCAGAATGTTTTTTACTTGATCGAATTCAGCAAGAGTAATTTGATGATTACCAAGCATTTGAAGTAAAAAGTTTTTATCTGCATCGTTAGCGTGTTTTAAGGCAAAAACACTCAAAACCGTTTGCTTTCCTTCTTTGGTGTCGTCCATAGGTGATTTGCCACTGTTTTGTTCGTTTCCAAATACACCGATAATGTCATCGGTAATCTGAAAAGCAATGCCAGTATGTGTAGCATAATCTGTGATAGCATCAGTATCTTCGCAGCCTGCTCCAGCTAAAACCATGCCAATATGCAACGGATTAAGTATGGTATAGTGGGCTGTTTTCCATTCTAAAACTCGTTCAATAGCGGCCTCATCTACTTCAGCCACAACTTCATTTATGATGTCGTTAGTTTGACCATGAGCTGTCACAATCATGGTGCGGTTTAAGATGCTAAGGGCTTTAATTTTGATATCGTCGGGTACATTTAGGTTAGCCAATGTCATTTGGGCAGCATGCGACCCTACTAGTGCACTATTTATCGCTAAAGATACACCAAAATGCCCAGAATCATCTCCAAATTGTTGTTTGTGATGGTAATCTCGAAGCATAATGTGTGCCGATTTGTCGCCACGTCGTGTTTCGCTACGGTCTTGAATGTCGTCTAGAATTAACACATACGCATGCATCATCTCGATGACTCGAGCCGCCTGCAAAATCATATTTTTATCTTGGCCATCACACATATGATAGCCAGCCATTGTCAATGCCCCACGAATGCGTTTACCACCTCGCCCTAAAATAGAAAGATAAGCGTCAGTAGCTAGCCTAGCCTCTGCACCATATTGTTGCAGGGTCGATTTTTGAACTATTTTAGCATAGGCACTAATATCATCATCAATTAGCTTTTTATAATTTTTAAGACGTTTTTGGAAATTTAATAATTGTGTTGAATTAATGTTTGCCATGTACAGGCTAGTATATCTCCGACCCTAGTAAAAAGCCACCCGTCTGATATAATTGCCGCCATATGAGCTCCAAGATTATCGCCCTTGTTGGCATGATGGGATCTGGCAAAGGTACCTGCGTAGATTACATGCATACTACTCATAACTGGACTGTATTACATTTTGGCAACATGGTGTATGAAGAGGTTCAACGCCGCGGCCTAAACAATGTTGAGGACGAAAAATTCGTACGCGAAGACATGCGAAATAAAAGTGGCGCTGCAGTTTTAGCCAAACATGTTGCTCGCAAAATCGATCAACTCCTAGAACAAGGCCAGAAAGTTATCCTACTTGACGGCCTGTATAGTTGGAGCGAGTATAAGTTTTTGAACGAAAAATACGGTGATTCACTTGTTTTGATTGGCACGGTTGGCGACAAAAAACAACGCCGCGAACGTATTTTGGCTCGCAAAGATTCGCACCGCAGCTACACCCTAGAGCAAATTGTTGAGCGTGAATTAGCCGAAATAGAAAACCTCGAAAAAGGCGGCCCAATTGCCTACGCCGATTACTACATACTAAACGACAAGGGAGTTGATCAACTCCATGACCGCCTCGACGAAATAATAACTGAACTCCTGGTTTAGCTCCAAGCTCTGAAAAACTTGTTTAGGGGGTCTGGGCATCTGAGCTTACCTGAACAAGCACGTCAACACCACAACTACTAGGCGAGGACTGTCTGAACGAATGAAATGAGCGAGTTCCACAGCCTGTTGTGGTGCTTGACAAGTGCTTGTATCAAGTAAGTGAAGCGCCCAAGAGTTTTTGCATACTTTTGTCGGTACAAAAGTATGGATTTGGTTCTTTATCGAAAGAACTACTACTTGATGTAATCGTGAAGTTTCTTAGCGTCCTTATGTTTTCTGAGTTTAGCTAGTGCCTTAGCTTCGATTTGTCGAATGCGCTCACGGGTGACACTAAACTCTTGGCCGACTTCTTCTAGCGTATGATTGCGACCGTCCTCTAGACCAAATCGCAATTTTAAAATCTTTTGCTCGCGTTCGGTTAATGCTCCTAGCATATCTTTAACATGCTCTTTAAGTAGCTGGGTGGTGGCAGACTCTTCGGGGCTAATGGTGTCTTCGTCTTCGATAAAGTCTGCAAGAACACTATCTTCTTCGTCGTCGCGTACAGAGGCATCTAGACTGGAAATGTCTTGCTTAATCTTCATGATATGTTCGACTTTTTCGACTTCGATTTCCATGGCTTTGGCAATTTCATCGTTTGTAGGCTCACGATTATACTCTTGCGTAAGTCGACGTTGTGTTCGTAGCAATTTGTTAATTGTTTCCACCATGTGTACCGGTATTCGAATGGTGCGGGCTTGATCAGCAATAGCACGCGTAATAGCCTGGCGGATCCACCAGGTCGCATAGGTACTAAATTTAAAACCTTTGTCCGGGTCGAACTTTTCGACAGCACGTAGCAAGCCAGTGTTACCTTCTTGGATAAGGTCGAGTAAATCTAGCCCACGGCCCACGTAGCGTTTAGCGATACTAACTACCAGCCTCATATTTGCTTCAGCCATTTTATCTTTTGCACCTTTACTTCCAGCAACAACTTCGTGTGCCAACTTTAGTTCTTCTTGGGCTGTAAGTAGAGGAATTTTACCTATTTCACGCAAGTATAACCGAACCGAGTCATCGGCGATATCGTCAAGATAAACTTTTTCGTCGATTACAACCTCTTCACCATCTTCCGTCGTCCATTCGTCGCTTAATTCTTCGACTGCCGGGCCTGGCGTGCCAGTAATATCAATATTTGCGTCTGCCAGCTCGGTATAAAGCTGGTCCAAAATTTCAGCGTTCGTAGGCACGTCCGGAATACGTGAAAATATTTCACGCTGATCAATTTTTTTATCTTTGATGGCTTTGGCAACTAGTTCATCTTTGGCCTGAACCAGCGCCCCATCAATTGCATGATCGTCAACAACTATAATGTCGTCATCTGCCATTATCTGCCTCCTTTGTGGCTTTTGAGTAATTGGTCGAGTTCTCGAACTTCGAGTAGAAGTGTTTCTGTTTGGCTTTCGTTAGCTGTTCGCAATGCGTGCGATAATCCAACTTTTTTAGTTTTGACGTATTCTTCTACCAACCTAGTCTGCAATCGGGCCGCTTCATTACGAAGCTCAAGCAATCCGAGACCCTGGTAGAGCTGTTCATACTGTAGAAGTAGAATTTTAACATAATCTGATATTTCATTCAAATCATCTGGCACTGTACCCTCAAATGCTAATTCGCCGTGTCCCAGTAAATAACTTAAAAGTTGTATTGCCTCATCATCGTATAGCATTTCAGGAGTAAGTGAATTTAAATTGAATCTTAGTGCAGGTTGTAGCAAGCAAACAGCCATTAAGTGGTCCTGGACACGCTTTAATTCCAGTCTCTGTTTGTCGATTTGTTCGGGTTGGTTATGAATTGTTCGGTAAGTTTTTTTACCTTCTTTTAGCAAGCGCAATTCGTCGTGAACAGCTTCTTCGCTATAACCGAGTATAGCGGCAACTTTTTTTGCATAAAATCCTTGTTCACCAGCACTTTCTAACCTTTTAACAGAGGCGAGTACTGCGTCTTTGAAAGTGTCTCGGCCTGCGTGAGTGGCTAAATCGGCGCGTATTTGATACTGAGAAATTAGCCAATCTAGTACATCCTGATTAGCTAATATTGCTTGCTCCCAAAGCTTAGCGTCATGTCGAATCAGCTCGTCAGGGTCTTTACCTTGAGGGATGTCAATTATGCTTAAATTAACCCCTAATTTTTCAGCTATCGGGATTGCCCTTTCGGTTGCCGCAATCCCGGCATCGTCTCGGTCGAATGCCAAGCGAATATCAGTACCAAAGCGTCCCAGTTCTTTCAAATGATTTTCAGTCATTGCAGTACCGGCTGTAGCAACAACATTCGTAACGCCTGCCTGATGGCTAGCAATTACGTCCAGATTACCCTCTACAATTACAGAAAATTTTTCTTTTCGAATCGATTCTTTGGCCAAATTCAAACCATATACATGACTGCTTTTGTCGTATAGCGCTGTCTGGGGGGTATTGAGATATTTAGGAGCATTTGGTTCATCTTTAAGTAATCTGGCCGTGAATCCAAGTGCCCTGCCTTGGCTATCCATCAGTGGAATCATAATTCTGCCCCTAAACATGTCGCCATCACCGCGAAATCGCTGAGTAATGAGGCCGGATTGCGATAATTCTTTCGAAGTAAATTCGCGTTTTTTCATAAAATCTGTCAGGGCACTTCCAGTATTTGGAGCATAGCCCAAGCGAAAATCTAGGATGGTTTGTTTACTAAATCCGCGTGATTTTATCAGGTATCGCAGCGCTTCTTGGTTTTGGGTTAGTGACTTTTGGTAATACTTGGCAGCCAGTTCATTTGCTTCATATAACCTGTTTTTTATTTTAGAACTACTGGTAGCGTTCGGAGATGATCGATATTTAGATATATCAAGGCCAGCTTTTCGGGCCAAAAACTCTAGTGCTTCGCGAAAATCTAAACCCTCTACGTCCATCACAAAACTAAAAATGTTGCCACCTTTGCCGCTGCTAAAATCGTGCCAAATTTGCTTTTCGGGACTAACCATAAAACTGGCAGTTTTTTCGTGGCTAAACGGGCTTAAGCCCTTAAAATTTCTACCGGCACGATTTAATTGGACGTATTCACCAATTACGTCCTCAATATTTAGCCGAGCTTTAATATCTTCCTTTAGATCCATCCTACGGATAGTATCTAGCAGTTAGATCCTACTGGCAAGAGTTAGCGCTTTGCTTTCCGATTGGCACTAATTATTCTTTAGGTACTCCGCACCTTGAGCAACGTGGGTTGCTGAATATGCCGGATCTGATTCTATTTCACCAACAGGTCGAACCTGAAAGAAGTTGCCGCTACCTTCTTCGCTCAATCCGTATGCTCTAACTAGCGGGGTAGGATTAATATTTACATTTGCGATAATAGACTCGCCATCACTACTTAAATTTTGGCCAAAGTAGGTTATAGACTCTACGTTGTTTTCACCTACTGCATACGCCGTTACTGGACTACCTTCACCTGCGTCAGAACCACGAGTTCGCTCAGCAACTGTTACGATGTCATTTGTTGGGTCTTCCGAGCGTCCATTAACATCAAGCTCTGTTGGGACACTAATAACTATTGGGTTTTCAATATTTATCTGTGATCCGTCTTTGAGCAATACAGCTGCAGTGATATCGTGCGCCACAGGTAAATAATGTTCTAGGGCTAACTCCTCAGCAATTTCCATCTCTGCAGCCTTTGTAGCAGATGACTCCGCAATTTCACCGCTTGATGCAAAATATTCAACACCGGGTGTTTCCACCACTTTCTCGACTGCCTGTCCGCCAACTGCACCGGTTAATAGCAAAGCTCCTGCCATAGCGGCATTTCTTAGTCCTTTGCCACGTACTTTTCTATCTGGTTTTGGTGATCTTTCGCTCATTTTTTTGTTTTCCTTATATTTTATTTTTGATTTGGATATTACAAATCTTATTGGGTATTATACTCTAACTTTGTAAATTTGTCAATTTACTGAAAAATATATCCTTAACCTAAAACTATATAGCTGATATCATAATGCTTATGAATCCGCAGCAAGTTCCATCATCACCACCACCTATTCCTGGTAGTCGACCTACATCAGGCCACAACCCTTATGAATTCATAATGATTGAAAAATCACCTAAAAATGGTGGACTATTACCGCCAATAGGTTCTAAAACTGGTCGAATTGTAGTCTTTGTAATTGGACTAGTTATTTTACTAATTTTAGGGCTGGTTGTTTGGTCGCTTTTAGTTAGTGGCGGCAGAGGTGATGTAAAATTACATCTAACGCTTGCTCAGCAGCAGAGCGAACTGATTCGTGTTGCAAATATTGGGGTAGATAAGTCGAAAAGTAGTCAAGTAAAAAACTTAAGCACCATCACTTCGCAAACCCTAACTTCCGATACCGCGGCGCTTGCTGCCATACAAAAAAAGCAAGGTATAAAACTAGATAAAAAAGAAATTGCATTGGGAAGAAATAAAAAGAACGACACTGCATTAACAGAAGCAGAACAAAAAAATAAATTCGATGAAGTATTAAGCCAAATCTTGGTTCGTGATTTGGCTGCATACCAAAAATCACTTAAAGAACTTCAGGCATCATCGAACGGCAAAACTGAAGCCCAAGTTAAAAAACTAATCGATAACGTAAATTTATTGCTAGCTAAAGAATCTAAAGATTAAAAAACTCTTCCATTGTTTGATCTGTTTTTGTTAGTTCTTGGGCAAGTTCGATGCCAATGTAACGCAAGTGCCACGGCTCATACTGGTAAGTGGTGATTGATTCCTTTCCATCCTGGTAGCGAATAATGAAACCATAAATAGCGGCGTTTTTTGCAACCCACTTTCCTTCTTCGGTTGCGCCAAAGCATATTTCTAGCTCGCATTTTTGGTCGATTCGGCCCACATCTACAGCTAAACCTGTTTGATGCTCGCTAGTGCCTGGCCGCGCACTATAACGATCGGCTGCGACCTGACCGTCTTTGGCTACATAACTATCATATAGCTGCTTTTGATAAGCTTGTGAGCGAAAGCCGCTAGCTAACATCAAGTCGTAGCCAGCAACCTTGGCACCAATGAACATTTTTTCCAAATCTGGTTGCATTTTTTTGCTCACATGCATTTGCTCGACAGATTTGGCTAGTCGCAGCTTAACATTTGGCACCACTAAATCATCTGGTTTATAACTATCTGGCAGAGGGCGAGCTTTATTGACCACCCGCCATAAACTATTGGCCTCGCTTATTGAATATTTGGTTTTGTCGAACCCAGAGGTAGAAGGCACTACAGGAGAAGGTTTCGATTGCTTAGGATTTGTTGAATTTAGTTGTAAATCATTTTTATTTGCCTGCCAAACCCGCCATCCAGCAAATCCAAGGCCAGCAAAAACGATTATTAGAATAATTAATTTTTTCACTAAAATAAGTATATAGCTCTATCCCAAAGTACGCTATTTTCTGGTATATTCTAATTTTATAAATCAGGTTAGAGGACATGTAGGCTCAACTGGGGTATACTAACTTACATTATGAGTGAAAATGACAAAGATTCTGTGCCTACTAAACTGCTTTGGGTAGATCTGGAGATGACTGGTCTAGATTCCCAAAAAGATGTAATTTTAGAAGTCGCCGCAGAAGTAACCGACTTTAGTTTTAAAACCCTGGCCAGCTTTGAGGCAGTTATTAAACACCCCGAATCAATAATTTCATCAAGTAACCCCTGGGCATTCGAACAGCACAACAAAAGCGGTTTGTTTGAGCGTATTCGAAATGATGGCCGACCAGATACCGAGGTTCAAGCCGAGCTTATTCAATTTATTGGCGAGCATTTTAATGGTGAGTCAGCAATCTTGGCCGGAAATTCGATTCATAATGACCGCTTGTTTATCCGTCGTTGGTGGCCCGATATCGAAGCCCTGCTGCACTACAGAATGCTAGATGTGAGTTCTTGGAAAATTGTTATGCAAGGAAAGTTTGGCGAGATATTTGAAAAAAAAGAAGTTCACCGAGCCTTTGACGACATCCAGGCCAGTATCGCCGAATTACAGCATTATTTAGACACCCTGCAAAGAAGTTAAACTATGGTAACCCATAAGCACGTCGAAGAATACGTTTTAAGTATGCCGAACGCTGTTTTGGACTACCCGTTTGGCCAAGAAGTAGCGGTTTATAAAGTAAGCTCGAAAAGCGACGGAAAAATGTTTGCACTAATAGCTGAAAATAAAAATCCGGTAAATATTAGCTTAAAGTGTGACCCAAAGCTGGCCGAAATATTACGAGAAAAATATGAATCGGTAATGCCCGGGTATCACCTGAATAAAAAACATTGGAACACGATTATTCTAACTGGCCAGTTACCCTGGGAAGACGTTGAGGGCTTAATTCGCCACAGTTACGATCTTGTAGTCGGAAATAAAAACGCCACCCCAACTTTTGATTAAAATTTAAAAATTGTCGGACGTCAAAATAGTTACAGGTGTAAACTGATTTAGTAATTTAGTTACTCGGTCTGTTTGCGTCTCTACCGTAGTGCCGATTAGCGATTTGCCCATAGGCTCGGCTGCTTTATCTAACGGAAACATCGAAAAATTACGTCGTGCTAACAAGTTTTCGGCAGCTTTTTCAGCTTGGGTCCATTCGTAGTGCATATAAACCGGCATAAATTCTACTTTAGTAATTTTTTTACTAGCTACATCAATTACCATGCTTGCAAAGCCTCCTATTAGAGCTTCGACTTCTAGCTGAGCATTTAAAAAATTACCAAGACTATACCACACGATTGTCTCTCGTCCGTCTTTGCCATTTAGTTTCTTAACTGGCTCCAAAAAGTGCGGACCATGTCCAACCACTATATCTGCCCCAAAGTCAGCCAGTTTTTGGGCAATCTGGTCTTGTTGGGCATTAACGCTAGGTGAATATTCTGTTCCCCAACGCATGCTAACTAACACTATATCTGATTTTGTTCGTGCTTCGGTAATTTGCCTTTGAGCTATTTCATCGGCGTACATTGTTACGCCAAAACCGTTTGTTATGGGTTTGTTTGTATAGGTGCTATAACTAACAAAAGCAAACTTAACGCCATTTTTATCGAAATACTTAACTTTTTCTTTTTCTTCGGCACTGCGATTGGCGCCAGCCACAACAATTCCGTTTTTATTATCCCAAGCTGCAACAGTAGCTGTAACTAAATCTTGGCCTTTATCATTGGTATGATTAGTGCCTAAATTAATAACATTACAGCCAGCATCTTCAATTGCTTTCGGCCATTCTATAGGAGCATTAAAAACTGGAAATCCGCTATAACCAAAAGTCGCTCCGCCAGCTGGAGTAGACTGGTTACAAAATCTTACATCGGCCTTATTGAAATAAGGTTTAATGTTGGTAAGCATACTAGTAAAATCATATCCACCGGCCGTCTTTCCCCGCTCCAATATTGCGCTGTGAGCTATCATGTCACCAGTTGCGACCAGTCGAACTATCGTGGGGGCAGCTGGAGTATTTGTGTTGGCTTCTTTTCGGCTCAATTCATCGGGAGGGTTGGGTTGGCCATTACGATTAATGCTGTAAGTGTCACTGCCACCGGGGCCACGCTTTTTGTACCACAAAAAGTAACCAGTTGTTGCACCGCCTCCTACTAGGACAATAAAAAATGTCGTTAATATAAAAAATCTTAACCATTTTTTTGGTTTCTTTTTTATTGGATGCAAATAAAAAAGCGGCTCTGGGACACGCGGCTGAACCGGTGACGGTACTGGCCTTGCAGGAGTTGGTGCTGGTCGTTTTAGCGAAAGTTTTGGCGAGCTACCCGGACGTGGAGTATTTATATCGTACACAATAGTATTACTTTGACTCCGTTTTTGGCTGAAAATCCAAGCAAGTAGAGTTTATACAGTAATGCTTGCCTGTCGGCGTGTCGTTTACGCCATCAAATAAATGACCCAGATGACCTCCGCATTTAGCGCATTGCACTTCAGTACGTTCCATCCCCAGAGAACTGTCAGGGACTAACCTAACTGCTCCGGCCTTTGCAACATCAGCAAAACTCGGCCAGCCTTGAAGGCCTGGAGTTTTTGATTCGTGCTTTGCGCCGCTTAAAAATAGCTCAGCCCCACAACCTGCACAAGTATATATTCCACTTTCGTTATTGTTTAAATGCTCGCCGCTAAAAGGAGCTTCGGTACCTTTTTGACGTAAAATTTCATACTGCTGGGGGGTGAGTAAATTTTTCCATTCTGTTTCAGTCTTTTGCATTTTACTTCTCTTTCTTGCGGTCTACTTTGTCCATTTTTAGCCAGTGAACAACAACATAGATCACCGCTGCCACAGCCAGCAATCTAAGTACTGCATCTAATATTTTTCCGTATTCTATCGTAAGGGCCCTTGAACTATTAATAGACTTTTCGACCACTACCCATTTTAAATTGGCAAGATCAGTATCCCCCAAAATAAATCCAACAATAGGGTTAATAAAATTAGCTACTAATGCATTTGTTACTACTGTAACCTGTGCACCAATTGCCAGACCTACGGCCAAGCCCACCACGCCTTGCTCTCGAACAAAATTCATAAAATTGCGTATTTGCTTGCCCATATAACTCCTCTGTTATACCTTAGATTATAACAGAGGCGATTATTGACGTGTAGCCCGAGCCAGAAAATCTTGAGCACGGTAACCAATAATCCGCCGATGATCAGCATCTAATCGGCTTAATCTGTGTGTTGCCGCCCTTAGTTCAGGCGAAGACTTAAAGCTCTCTTTGTGGTTTTCTACAAAATCCCAAAATAGGCCGTCCCAAACATCACTCCACTCGCCCCGTTGATAATCCTCAGACGACTGTGTAATGTAGTTGCTTGGGCTAAATGGTGGCCGATTTACCAATTGCCCACCTTCGGCCATTTGGCTCATGGCGTAAACATTACCGACCACACACCAGTCATAAGCGTCGATACATAGCTGCATAAACCATTTATAAACCTCGTCTGGATGGATTTGACTAATTAGCATTAAATTTCCAACCACCATCAGCCTTTCGTTGTGGTGTATGTAACCACGTTGCAAAAGTTTATTAACAACATCGTCGTACGGCGGGATGTTTAGGCCACCGTTACTCCATTGGGTCGATAACAGTCGTAAATGTTTTAGGGAATTGGAAGTTTTTAATTGCTGGCCGTGAACCAAATAAAGCCCTCTCTGATATTCGCGCCAGCCTAAAATACCCCTTATAAATGACTCCAGTGCTTCAATTGGCAAGGGATTAACTTTATGAAAATATAATATTGCAGTGACGACCTGCTGTGGCTGCAATAAGCCAATATTTAAAATCGGTGACAAAGCACTATGAAACAACCAGGGTGAAGATGGGTGCAAGCTATTTTTATATTCGCTAAATAAACCCGCCCTGCCTTTTAGGAAGTTTTGTAGCCAGTCCTCAGCTTCTTGGTGGTTTGTAGGCCAAACAAATTCTGTCGAACCTGGATTTTCATTAAAGTTTTTATTTACAAAATTTGTGGCTTCTTCGACAAAATTATTTCCACCAAATACTCCAATTGATGGCAAGGTAACATCATTTTTAACACTTTTGACTTGCTTTTGATCAAATATCCATTTACCGCCAAGTGGCTTATAGTTTTCGTCAATTAAAATATTGAATCTTTCACGCTGCCATTGATAAAAATCGTCAAAGTCACTGGTTTGGTGTTTGCCAAAATAATCGCGCACTTCGTGCTCGCTTAAGAAAAAATTCGGGCTTGGTAAAAATTCTAGTGGCGCTATACCAGCTGTTTCGCGGCGAGCTTGCAGCAATCTTTGCGACAACGCATTGTCCGTCGGATCAAATATGTACAGCTTTTCAAATCCCTTGGTTTTTAGAAATATTTCTTCACTAGTCTTAATATCACCATAGCCTACATGTTGAACATCATAACCTGCAGGCCATAAAACTTCTTTTACGTAACGTCTTAGTGATGCTCTCAGCAAGATTATTTTTTGTTTGTGGATAGCCAAGTTATTTTGAGGGTCTGCTCCGAAAAAATATGGATCTTCAACAGTAAATACCGTCTGAACTTCTGGCAACAAATCAGCACTATATAGCTGGTTCGGGTACAAAATTAGTGCGCTTTTCATACTTATGGTTATTGTACCTTAATAAAGCTGTTCTTTGCAGGCTTATTCGCAATCAGCTAACCCAAATTTATGAATAACACCTAAATGATCCGAGTTAATGTCGACAAGTGTTGGTTGGCCAAATTCTTGGCAAGTAGAAAGTACAAAGTCAATTCGATGCTCGGGCTGATTGGCCGGAAATGTATTACCCTGGTTAAATCTTGCTTCTAGAGATTTGGAAAAATATTCACCTAATGTCGTTTTAGCAATTATTTCTAGGTCTCTATTTAGGTCGCCGCATACAACATCAGCAAAGCCAACTTTAGCTATTTGGCCAAGCTTACCGAATTGAGCTTTTTGATAATATCGAGACGTTGTTACGTGGGTCGCCAAAACTTCAACTTCACCCTTCCTGGTATATATTTCCGCTAACAAAGCTCCTCGCTGTTTAATATTTTTACGGGGCGGTAAGCTATAATTTCGCTTTAAAGCCATGTTAGGAGTACCGACTACAGCATTTCCATAGCCATCACGCTCGGTCTCGGCGTATAAAACATTATATCCAGCGTCATAAAGCTTGCTTAGATGCCCTCTGGCCACATTGACTTCTTGTAAGCAAGCTACGTCAACTTCATATTCGTCCATGACCCGCAATAAGTCACTTAGGTTATCGTTACCATCCGTTCCTCGCCATCCGTGAACATTGGCAGTCATAACTTGCAGTGCATCACCGTCTAGTTCACTTGATGTTGGGTGAACCCTCTTAACCTCATCGGCATAATCGACATCTTCCCCTGCTCCCGTTAATAACCCAATCATCAAAATAAATGCTGTACTTCGCTTAGATAAAATTCGCCAGAACCCTTGGCGTTCGGTGTTGTTTAATGTTTCTGACATATGGTGTCAGAATTTATATCATAACTTAGATTGATTTAACGATGTTATTTTTACCTTTTTTAGATAAAACTTTCTAGTTTGTTCGGGTAGACGTTCTATGGCGTAACGTAGGGTTGTTCGTGGTAAGGTGGTAGCATTTTCATCCAAAAACTTTATTAATATTTCTTGGCTAACTCTCTTGCCTATCTCGCGCAGCATCCAGCCAACGGCTTTTTGAATTAAATCGTGTTTGTCATGCTTTAATTTTTCAATTATCTGCAAAGCTTCATCGGCATCGCCCTTGCCTATGTAATAAAGCGTTGTTAGCATGGCAATCCGCCGCTCCCACAAATTATCGGACCGAGCTAATTTGGATAGGGTCTTCATTTTATATTGGCTAACTTCTAGCCATGGACCTAAAATATAAGAAGCCGAGCTGTCTACTAAATCCCAGTTATTAACCCGTTTTGTGTTTGCTAAATACAGGTTAGCTACCTGTGCTTTTTTAAAATCATCGCCTTTTTGATAAGCCAAAACTAACATAAAAAGCCCAGTCAATCGTTCTTCGTGCCACGGGCTTTTTAGCATCTGTTCCATGGCTTCGAGTGATAAATTTTTATAAAATTGTTTGGAAATTTTGTGTTGTTGCGGTACAGTAACGCCCAAAAACTGATCTCCCTCGCCGTATTGCCCAGGACCAGTTTTAAAAAACCAAGCACTAGATTTGGCACGTTCTGACGAAGCTTTCGACCTTAAAGCTAATTGTACATGCTCTAAAACTGCCACTCAACGAACCTCGGTGTGCTAAAGTATAAACAATAGCATTTTAATCTTTCTGGATTCATGAACTTTAGTATAAAGCAGTATAAATCCCATATCATCTTATTTATTCTGCTATTTGGTTTGGTTGGTGGCTATGTCATTTTGGCATCACGTGCCGCCCAAGAGCCGCTGGCAACCAATGTTACTTGCACCGATGGACTTTTAAACAATCCATCATTTCCGGCAGGTTACGAAACAGCTAGAATTCCTAACACCTTGCAACCTGCCCCAGCCAATGTAAACGCCCAAATAAAAATATATGTGTCAAAATTTTGTGGCGACGATTTAAACAGTGGTCTGACCCAGTTGACGGCAAAAAAGACTGTCGCCAAGGCGATAGCCGCCACAAAGACCAATGGCACCACAAGTAGTACTTTCGCTATTTTTATAGACAGTGGCGTGTACCGCGAAAATCTTGGAGATATTGACCGCAGTATTACCCTGCAACCACAACCAGGAAAAACAGTTTGGATAAGTGGAAGTGATCAACATATCAGTTGGACGAAAATGTCAGGGCGAACAGTCTGGCAAAAATCAATTCAGCTTAGTAATAATCAGCTCTGCCAGGGCTGTAGCCCGGCAGAAGCCATCGGCAGTGACCCAAACGATAACGTAATAACATTGCAAGACAATTCAGCTATGGTTTTTATCGGAGGCGTACCCTTAAAGCAAGTAGCAACATTAGACCAAGTTATCGCTGGAACTTTTTCTGTTGTCAGAACTAGTCCATATTTGGTCACCGATGCCACGACTCCCCACACCTATTCGTACTACATAGGTGACGACCCAACTGGTAAAAACGTCGAGATAACTACACGAATAAGTGCCGGTAGAATAAGAGCCAATAATGTGACTATTCGTGGAATTGGAATAAGAAATTTTGGTTCAAACTATAATTTCTGTAAAAGCTGTACGGCTGCAACAAGGCCTGCTCAAGCTGCACAGTTGGTAATTACGGGAGGGATCTCGGGATTTACGCTACATGAAAGTTTTGTTGGTTTTTCGGCGTCAGATGGACTTAATTTTGCTGGTGATAGCACAAAAACTCATAATCATATACTTACTAAAAATCGTATAACTAATAATGGTCATAGGGGGGTGTCTGGAAACTTAATAAATGGGTTGACCATAAACAATAATCGATTTGACGCCAACAATCGTGAAAGGTTTCGATACGTCGCAAGTTCGTATGCTACAGCAGCAGGACTAAAAATAACTACCTCAAAGAATATACGTTTCGATAGTAATATAGTTGAGAACAATTTTGCGAACGGATTTTGGTGTGATATTGGCTGTTTTGATGTAGACATTACACGTAATAGCTTTCGGGCAAACGCCCGTAATGGTATCCACTATGAAATAAGCGCCAAAGGAAACATCGTAAGTAACACTATTGTTGGTAGCCAAGACAGGGGCATTAGTATTGGTGGATCAGGCGATCCCGATGATGTCAACAAAGGTGTCCAAATATATAACAATACCATCATTGGCAGCCAAACTAGTGCGCTCTATGTATACCAAATTAATGCGGCCGAACGCAGTAATACTTCGCGCTGTAATAACTTCAATTCCGTGGTCTGTATCACCGGAAACGTAAATGTCGTGAACAATTATTTTACAAATATTGGATACACTAATTCGCAAAGGCCAATGGTAATAATCGATGGTAACTATCTAACCCCAGCCGAAATTGTCAGGACAGTAAATAATAATTTGTACTATGAGGCATCTGGCACATGTACAAATGTTCGTAAATTAATGTCGTGGAAATCATCAACTAATACTAAAACAGCCTGCACAATAGGTGAGATACGTACAATTACCGTCAGTAAAGAAGCTAACGGTTTACAAGCCGCTTCGTCCGTACAAGGCGCAATTACCAGCGACTATAAATTGGCTAGCGGAAATATTGGTATTGGGATGGGAGCGCTAATTCCAGCAGTATTAACAAGTACTTATAGCTGGTTACCTACAAGCGCTCCAAATATTGGTATTGTTCACTAATATAGGCCAAGTTTCTGAGCACACGTTGGCCACTGATCCCAGCCAGCCTCTTCTTGGAGTTCGATGGCAACTGTAATTTGTTGATCTTTTGTTGCTAAATCGGCCCGATCAGCAAATCTGTCTCCGTCCATACCCTCCCATGTGCTTTGGGCAAATTGAACACCACCGTAGTAACCATTACCGGTGTTAATATTCCAATCTCCGCCCGATTCGCATTCACTTAATTGCTCGAAAGTTTCATAAAGTGGATGGTTCTTGATCTCAGGTTGACTGCTTGCAACAACGTTCACCCAAGATCCAAAATCTTTTAATTTTTGCTGAAATTTTATTTGCTCAGTTGCTTGATTTTGGCTTGATGCAAATTTTTTATCTTCAGACAAATCCAGTTGTTCTGGATCTGCCTGCGGAACAAATTGTTCTATTGCTTCAGGAGCGAGTTTCCTACTTTCTACTCCATTATTGGCCGGAACTAAATTGCCACCAATTAATATCAGGCTCAAACTAGCAGCAACCTTTTTTATTTTTGGTGCGCGCCTTTTTTGCTCGCACGCAGCAATATACTCTGGACGAATTATATCCATAGTTAATAAATCTCCTTGTTGGCACAAATTGCCCGTCAAGTTAGTGATGGAGATTCAAAATAATTGCATTCGGACATGGGTTTCATGACAACCGACGCAAGCCAGTGTCCTTACCCACTTTTGTTCAAACGCAACTTCTTTGAATGTGCTCATCTGCAGGTGACTGCAGATGTCATTATTATACCTCAAAAAGCTTAAAGTTAAAAACTAACTGAGTGGCATTAATTAGATTTATAAATGGAATCTCCGTATTCAACATCAAATTTTTCGAGCCGATCTGGCCGGCGCTGGTGTGACATTTTTACAATTTTTCAGGTGTTGGGATATTAAGAATCTTCAGTCCGTTTTCAAGAACATCAACATACGACTTAACAAGTAACACGCGCATGACCTCTCGTTTATCACCAATAACACGATTTTTTTCGTAAAAACGATTAAATATTTGGGCAAGCTCGTACAAATAGGTGCAGATATGATGTGGCTTTAGCTCGACCACAGCCTTATCCACCACCTCACTAAATTCACCAATTTTGCGAAGTAAACTACGCTCACCATCTCCTACGGTCATTGTTTCCAGGGTCCGACCTTGGAAATCGGATTTTGATAAAATCGATCGAGCACGAGCGTGGGCGTATTGCAGGTAAGGTCCGCTGTTACCCTCTAACGAAACAGACTCTTTGGGGTCGTAAATAATATCCCCGCCGATGCGGCTTTTAACAAAAGAATATCGAATGCTACCGAAGGTTACATCGTTTTTGACAGATTCACTCTGAAAATTATGCTTGTCTGAAACTTCTTTGTCGGCAGCTTCAATAATGTCGTTAGCCAACAGTACATTGCCCTTTCGGCTACTCATTTTTACACCACCCTGTAATTTAACTAAGCCGTGGGTTATGTGCCGAGTGCCTTTAACTAAATCGGGGGCATATTGCTCGATGCTTTTCATAACCACTTTCATGTATTCGGTTATCTCGTTGGCGGTAATAATAATCGACATATCGGGGTGGTAATCGTTCCATTTTGAAAGAATCAGTCCAACATCTTTGGCTTCGTAAGTAGGTAAACCATCACTATTTATGAACACTCTGGTGTGCAGATTGTACTTTTCGCCACGAAATACAATTGCGCCGTCGCTAGCCTCATAAATACCATTTTTAAGCTGCTCTTGAACGGTTGCAAGGCCAATTGGCGCGGTTAGGCTCTCGGGATAGTATTTATCAAAATGGGTGTTTATTTTTTTATAAAAATCATCGAAATAATCATAACTCCACTGTCGGGACTGCCAATAAATCTGTGCCAGCGGTGAATCATGATCATTATCTGCATGAATTTGATAAATACGTTTATTTAATTCGGTTATCTCCTGTTTTGCAGTCTTGTTATCTTCGTAGGCATTGTTGCCACTTGTATAAAGTTCGCCTAATTTCTTGGCCCGGGCATCTGCATTTGGCTGGGTAATATTGGCAAGTTTATCAGGCTTTTCCCCGCCCAATTCCTGAATAATGGCCCAAATGGTTCTGGCAACATGCGGCCCTACGTCTCCGCCAAAATTCACACAGAATACCTTGGCCCCCGCCACTTCGACCAAATTGGCAATCGCATCTCCCACAAAAGTGGTATATAAATGACCTGCGTGCAGCGGCTTGAAAGGGTTTGGGTCCGAATATTCAGCAACAATGGTCTGGCCAGCTAAAGTTTGTGAGGGTTTATTATAAGCCATCTGCCACAACAAATCGTCACCTAGGGTTATATTTAAAAAGCCTGGTCCGGCCACATCAACCTGAAAAGTTTTGTTATTAATCTTCTGAGCTAATTTACTGGCAATTTCGTGCGGAGGTTTTTTGATTTGAACAGCTATTTGCATGGCGATGTTGCAAGAAAAATCGCCAAATTGTTCGTCAGAGCGCACTAATTCTGGATCTGTGTCGACACCGAACAAATCTTTTACAGCCGATTCTATCGCATTTTTTAACTGCTTCATTAAAGTTTATTATAACAGAGGTTGTATGATAGCTTTTAGGTACAAAAACTTTTACAATCTAACATTTAACAAATCTAGGTAAAAAAGACCGTATAATGTAATTTATGTACAATGCAATCAAAAATTTTATTCGCAGCATTTTTAGTGTAATTGCTAGAGCTATTCACAACGTCAGTGGCGGCAAAATAACACCAAACATGGTCACATGGATTGGAACAATTGCTTTTCTGCCAATTGCATGGCTTATCGCTAATGGCTACCTTATTTACGCTGGCTTTGGGGTTATTTTATTTGGACTTTTCGACACTTTGGACGGCGAGCTAGCCCGGTTACAAAAACGCCAAAACACATTCGGCATGTTTTTAGACTCGGTGACCGACAGAGTTAAAGAACTGCTAATCTATTCTGGTGTTGCATTATTATTTAAGTATGGTGGCACAATTGATTCGAAAATATTTGGGACAATGTACTTATCGGAAATATATTTTTGGGCGATCATAGCTTTGGGTCTATCACTTCTCACATCTTACTTAAACGCGTGGGGCGAAGTAGCAATCTCAAGAGCCAATAAATCTCAATCAACAACAAATCAAGAACTGCGCGGCGGGTTTGCGCCGTTTGAAATCAGGATGACCCTTTTGGCCGTTGGTCTGATAAGTAATGAACTGCTCCTTGTATTCATGACAATAAGTTTATTGGCTGCATCAACCGTTATCGACAGGTTTTTACGAGTAAAAAATCGGATTGGTTAAAATGATTCGGCTCGATCTTCATACTCACTCTAACGCCTCGCCAGACGGCGGCATTAGTGCAGCGCAATATCATAAAGTATTAAGTAGTGGCTTGCTAGACTGCATTGCTATAACAGATCATAATCGTATAGACTTTGCCCTAGAAATGCAGCAAGCTTACGGTGAAAGAATTATTGTGGGTGAAGAAATTATGACGTCCGCCGGTGAAATTATTGGCCTATTTTTAGAAAAAAAAATTCGTCCAGGATTATCGCCCGAGGAAACAATAGATGCAATTGATTCACAAAATGGCATAGTTTATATCCCCCACCCTTTCGAAACTTTAAGAAAAGGCCTGGATTCTAGGATACTTGATGAATTGAAAGGCCGTATCGATATAATCGAAGTCTATAACGGCCGAGCTTTGGTTCAAAATCGCAGCCAACAAGCAGCAGTTTGGGCAAAGCTTAATACCGTACCGAGCGCGGCCAGTAGTGATGCTCATGGTATAAAGGGTTTGGGTAAGACATTTACTGGTGTGGCGGCTTTACCGACTAAAAAAACCTTGGTTGATTTACTTATCAGCAGCACGCCAATTGTAGGCAGGCCCTCGGTACGTGCCCTAATATACCCTAAATATTATCGCCTTAGGAAGAAATTGATTGGTGGCACGCCATGAATTTAATTGGTGAATTATGGTTTGCGTTTTGGATTTTTCTGCCTGCTGGAGTCGCAAATATGAGCCCGGTTTTGGCAAACTATGTTCCTATTCTTAATAAATGGAATGCTCCTGTAGATTTTGGTAAATCATGGCGAGGTAAACGACTTTTAGGCAACAACAAGCGGTTGCGAGGAGTGTTTTTCGGAATTATTATTGGCGCTCTGATTAGTGTTCTTCAATATATTCCGGATATTTATTACCAATCCAGTATTAATTCGCTTGGTTCGGCATTATTCAACGGCGGTTTGTTAGGCTTTGGTGCTATGTTAGGCGACATTGTGGAAAGTTTTTTTAAACGTCGCGGTAATATTGCGCCTGGCAAAAGTTGGTTTCCGTTCGATCAAACCGATTATATTATTGGTGGGTTGGTTTGCTGGCTTTGGTACGTGAACATAAGTTTAAAAACCGTTGTATACATTTTTATAATTTACTTTGGGTTACATTTAGCTACCCGGTATATTGGCTTTAAATTGGGTGTCAACAATAAAGCAATCTAGTCTGACAATAAATTTTCAGCATCAATTAGAGCATACATACCCAGCTGTTGCGTAAGTTCAAGCGCTCCAATTACAGATTTGCCATTAAGTAAATTAAGTTCGGTTTCATATCTGCCAAGAGTAATACCGCCACTAACAGCAGTTTCTAGAATTTCGTTATAGTCGATATCCAAAATCGAAGACTGCTCGTAAAGTCTTTGTAGGTCAGGTCTGTTTTTTAAAAATTCAAAAATTACATGTCTGACAGTATTTTTTGGTAAATTAGGGTTGAGTTCTGCATTGAATTCACTAGATAGTTCTACGTGTTTACCTAAAGCTGTCATTACACCTATGATCTTTCTGCCCAAAGCCACGGGCAACTCCAGTGAACGCTGCATAACATAATAGTCTGGTGGTTTAAAGGGTTGAAAAATAGCATTTGCAAATTTTCGCTGCTTTGCTGCAACATAACTCCGCAAAATTTCATGTGGGCTTAAAGGTAGTTGACTTATGAATTCTCTAGGATCGTGTCCAGTCACCCACTCGGAGTTAACTGTATTTAGATGTGCCAAAAAACAATTATCAATCGTGTGTCGACCATCGAATAATGCAGTTTGTTCGATCACTTGTGCTTCAACCGGAACGTGGTGATTGTGTCGAATTGCGCTAAAAATACCCCTAAGGTCATATGCAAGATCAGTAGTTTGGTCAACTCCACCTGCGGTCGTGCAAATAAAAACATCTACATCGCTGCGTATATCGGCTGCGCCCATAGCAGTCGAACCATAAACAACCGCACCATCAACATACCTAGCGTGCTCCAAGGCGTCCAGCAAATCTTCGGCCGCTAGTGCGTGAGCACCGGGCCGAGGCCAAGCTTCGACTTTTATATCTTCCGGTGTAAAAACTTTACCCATAAGCAAATTGTACACCCAAATTGAACGCTAACCATAAGCTTAAGGTCTTTTAACGAAGCACTCGTGGCGAAGCATTTGTTTGAGATGTTCTTTTGGTGTGTTTTTTAATAGTGCTTCCATTTGGCTTGGCATAGCCTTAAGTGCGTTATATTTTTTGAGCACGACAGCGCCATTTAATGTTAGTCCGATTTCACAATCATCTAATTTTTTTACTGGTGGCTTATCGATATTAAAGTAAATATTGAATTGTTTGTTGGCCTCCTGCAAAAAATCTTCGTAAGTTTTTGATTCTTCGACTACATGATATACCGTGACGGATTTTCCTTGGGTCGCACAATCTACCCAGCAAGAAATAGATTGATGATCGGGGTGGCCAGTCAAACCATCTGGCCCAAAGGTTAGTATAGTATCGGGTTGGTACTTATCAATTAGCTCAACTAGCCTGTCGCCGCCTTCTTGTTCAGGAATGTCGCAGCAACACCCGTCTTTATAATCCAGCCAGTGATGACTAGTAATTCCAAGTTCGTTTAGTGCCGCCATGAGTTCGGTCTCGCGGATTTGGCCAAGTTGATCGGCTGGCCAACGCGATTCGTCTTGAACACCAGCCTCACCTCGCGTTGCAGTAACGCAAACTACCTTCTGGCCATTTTCAACCGCTACAGCCATCAGGCCACCACAAGTATATGTTTCGTCATCGGGGTGGGCCCATACAGACAATATTGTGCCCAAATTTTTTACATCGTCTTTGGTGCGAACAGTATTCATTCAGATACTCGTACGGCCAACCACAGCCAGTAACTTGGTTTGCAGCGATGCGGCGTTGCCAACAGTTATTTTTTTGCCAAACAAGCCGCTAGATTTAAGTTTGTCTTCTTGTGGTTCGTAAAAATCATAAGCAATTTGTGCTAAATTATTGGGAATTAACAAGCTGCACTTAATACTTTGAGCAACGTCCCATCCATGTATAAGTAAATCCGAAGTAATTTCTTTTATATAATGTCCGGCCGAAACTTTGCCATAACTTAATCCAACTTCCATGCCCAGATTAACTTTTTCAAC
The DNA here is from genome assembly GCA_038064135.1 of Patescibacteria group bacterium. GTDB lineage: Bacteria > Patescibacteriota > Saccharimonadia > Saccharimonadales > OMJO01 > JBBTTS01. The sequence continues at coordinate 45,474 of JBBTTS010000013.1, forward strand.
CGCATCTTTGGCCACAGTGGTTGCATTGTCCCAAGATTTAACTATATTACTCCCAACCAAATCACCATCTAGCATGTTACCAACTTGGGCGATTGTTTTACCACCTAAGAGTTCTGGCAGCCACATTAATTCGCCTATCATGTGGTTGATAAGCGCTTTTAAATCCCATTCGCTGCAAGGCGTAGAACCTGAAAGCTGCGCGTCAGAGATATGCTGCATGCAACCGCCTGCAAGCGGCAAAACTTCATTAAAATAGGCTTTTGGATCCATTTAACGCCGACTCCCTGTAATTTAATTCTACACTACTGATCTAAGGCAAGTTTAAATTTTTCTACTAAATCTACTGGCGTAGGATCGACATTATTAAGTACTGCTAAATATATACTCACGAAATCACCCAATACAGAAGTCCACAATATTTGTTTAATAGGACTATCTCCGTTTAGATGAACATTGTGCGCCGCGGGTCGTTTCCCAGACAACATACGCTCGGTTACTTCGAAACGTTTTTGAATTCGCTTGTGGTCCAGGTTGCTTAGTAAATCCACGATACAATACGGTTTGTCTACTGGATGGCTACTCCAGCCGATAAATTCATTATGATTAAATTCTGGATACTGATTCCACCAAGCGACATGCTTAGCATTTTCGTTAATACAAATTTTCCATTTTCGGGCCACTGGAGCCAGGATTGACCCGGCATATATCACCACCGATTTTCCAACCATATCTAAGCCAGTTGCTTGGCAATATTTTTACTTGTAGTAACTGAGGGCAGCCACGATTTTACTTGGTCATCAAGCCATTTACTCACCGAATGAAGTTCACCGGTGCTACCCTTTTTTATTAACGACAACGACTCTAAAAGATCGATATAGACAGCCAAAAAATAAAATGTACTCATTCGTGGCTGCGTACCTTGAGGCAGCTGATAATAAGGAATGTTTTCATTTTTTGCACGTTCTATCAGCTTACCGCCTGCTGTAACTACGACAATTGTGGCTTTACGTTTTTGAGCATCATCAAGAGTGCTTAGTGTTTCTTCTGTATTTCCCGAAAAGCTAGAAACCACTACTAGCGTGTTAGAACCCACATAATCTGGCAGGTTATAGTCACTTACCACTTCAAAAGGAACGCTCAAGCTTGGCCAAGATTTTAAGTACCAAGCAGGCCAGCCCGAGCCCCCCATGCCAGCCACAACAACACTTCGAATATCATGTGTAATTTTGAGCTCCACGTTAAATTTTTGTAGAAGTTGCGCGGGTTGTTTTTCGGCCACACCTAAGGCATCGCTTTTATCCCGTTCATGAATTATTTTTAAATCGTCAAGCAAGGCGCATCCCCTAAAACGTTTACGTTTTTAATTTGATACCCTATACTATATACGAAATAAGCAATGTAATTAAGGGGATGGGCATGTTTGGGCACGATAATAATCAAGATTTACACCAAGATGATACACCACAAACAGATTCAGTAGTTTCTGCGCCACCAACAATTGACGACCAAAATGTTTCGTCTGCGCCACCTGTAATCGACACAAATTCTCCGCCACCCGATGAAGTTGCAAGCTTTAATAACCAGTCACCAACGAGTGATGTTAGTACGGTTGCGCCAACTGCTACACCGACTACACCCAATGTCGAAGATTTACTCAGTATAAAACAGGGTGCTTTGCAAGCTTTGTCACCACTAGTTTCGCACCTCGACCAAACACCCGAAGAAAAGTTTAAAACAACCATGATGATGATTCAGGCCTCAGATGATCAGGGTTTGGTAAAAGAAGCTTATGAAACTGCTCAAAAAATTACCGACGAAAAAGCCCGAGCTCAAGCTTTGCTAGATGTAGTTAACGAAATAAATTACTTCACCCAACACAGTAAATAAAATTTTTACGATTAATCAAAGGTCTGATTCTGGGCCAGTACGAGGTAAATCGGTTGCAGAGCTTGGCGACGGTGTCGGCCTAGGAGTTGGAGGTGGCACAGGTTGCAGTGCCGATGATGGCAAGCTTTCGCCAGGTTTTGGCTGACTAGGACTCTCGTCGATACTTAGACCTGGAATCTGTTGACCAACATCGGTGGTAGTAACATCACCATTTTCGTCAGTGTCGGTTACGGCGCGATACAGCCATCGCCCACCAAAAAATAGTGCCGATGCCAAAAGCAGGGTTGTTACTAACGTTCCAAATGCCAAAAGCCAGGCTACACCAAAGCGCTCACGGCGCTCGTTTTGATAATATTCCTCTAACTCTTTACTTACCCCACTCTGATTCTTTGCCTTACGGTTAAAAACAGCCATTTTTACTCCTCAATATCTTCTAAAACATAGCATACTAGAAACTGGAGTAATTGACAATTACCGTATTTAGCATAACCGTATTCTTAATTCTACATATAAAATAGAACCTGGATTGATTTCAGGTTCTATTTATCATTATTCAGGAAGAATCAGGCTCGCCTATGTGGGCCGATGAGGGAAGACCTCGGTTCCCTCATTATATTTACATTCCCATCCCGCTCATATCTGGCATAGCTGGTCCCGCCGTTTTTGGCTCGGGTACATCTACCACCAACGCTCCCATGGTCATACTTGTGCCTGCAATACTAACAGCGTTTTGGATTGCTTCCTTAGTTACGCGCGTTGGATCTACTACACCTACAGTTTTGAGATCCACCAATTTAATTGCATTATTAACATCTACACCTTGACCTAGTTTAGCTGTCTTAATTTTTGGCAGCCACTCATCAGCATTCAAACCTGCATTATTTAACAGAATTCGAAACGGCTGTTCCAACGCATTTATCAAAATTTGAGCACCTGCAGCACCGGAATCATTGCCTGAGACTGTAATGCCGCTGGCTAAGTTTACTAGAGTAACGCCACCGCCGGGTACAATACCCTCGTCTAAAGCTGCTTTAACAGCTGCGACGGCATCGTCTACACGGAATTTCTTTTCTTCAATTTCGGTCTCTGTTGCCCCGCCAACTTTAATAACTGCAACTTTGCCCTGCAAGGCAGCACGGCGTTTTTCAAGGTTTTCTTTATCGTATTCGCTTGTTGCTGCTGCAACCTGGGCGTTAATTTGCTTAATCCTGGCATCAACTTCAATTTGCTGGCCACCTCCTTCAATAATAGTAGTTTCGTCTTTGGTTACTATTACTTTACGAGCAGTTCCAACCATGTTCAGATCTGCGTTTTCAAAACTATGACCTTTGTCTTCGGTAATTACTTCGGCGCCCGTCAAAATGGCGATGTCGTTCAGTACATCCTTGCGTCGATCACCAAAAGCAGGTGCTTTAATAGCAATGGTGTTAAACACGCCTTTTAGGCGGTTCAAAATTAGAGTGCCCAAGGCTTCGCCCTCTACGTCTTCGGCAATAAGTACTAAATCTTTTTTGCCAGCCTGGGCCAGTTTTTCTAGCAGTGGCAAAAACTCTTGAATCGAGCTGATTTTTTTATCAGTGATTACGATGGCCGGTTTGTCGTACACAGCTTCCATACGAGCCGCATCAGTGACCATGTATGGGCTTACAAAACCACGATCAAAGGTAAAGCCCTCGACCACTTCGCTTTCTAGTGCCAAACCTTGGCCTTCTTCTACAGTCACCACGCCGTCTTTGCCTACTTTTTCAATTACATCGGCAATCAACTGGCCAATTTCACTATCACCGGCACTAATTGTCGCAACTTCGGCGACTCTTTTTTTATCACTTTTAATGTCTTCGCTCATACCGCCCAGTTTACCAAGCACTTCACTGGACGCCGATTCCAGGCCTTTTCTTAGTTGGATTGGATTATGGCCAGCTGCTATCAGTTTGTTAGCTTCGTTTAAAATGTGATACGTCAAAACGGTCACTGTGGTAGTACCATCACCCGCTACGTCATTCATTTTGCTGGCGGCTTGTTTAATAAGTTCGGCGCCAACTTTGTAGCCCAAAGTTTCGTCATCAACATCAGCAAGGTCAACACCTTTGGCAACAGTAACGCCGTCATGTGTCACTGTTGGGTTGCCGTAACTTTTACTAATCACCACATTGCGGCCCTTCGGACCCATAGTGGTCTTTACTGCATCATATAAAATTTGCGCTCCGCCTAAAATTCGGCGGCGTGCGTCTTCGTCATAAAATACTTTCTTTGCCATAACTCTCCCTTCGGGTAATGAGACAAATCTAGCGGTTTTTCTCACCTAAGCAGGACGGTCGAGTAAATCGCCCGTTCTGGCTGCTCTTTTCCCCTTTATTAAATTGTTAAACTTACCTAAATAAATCTACTTTACTGTCGCGTAAATATTTTCTTCTTTGATTAAAATGTAGTCTTGCCCGTCGTGTTTGATTTCGGTATTGCTGTAACCACCATAAATAATACGGTCGCCCACTTTTACACCCTTAACTTCTTTACCAACAGCCAAAACTTTGGCAGTTTTTGGCTTTTCTTGCGCACCCTCGGGCAAATACAGCCCGCTGGCAGTTTTGCTGGCGGCCTCTTCGGCCTGCACTACCACATAGTCAGCTAGTGGTTGAATATTTACAGCCATATGTCCTCCTTTTAGTACGTGTTTTCATAAAGTAGGATGAAATTCTCTCGCAATTGAATTCCATCCATTAGCACTCATAATACCCGAGTGCCAAAAAATCGTCAAGATTAAACATTTAAAAAAGATTATTGTTGAGATTGCGGTTATGTAGAAGGCGTTGGCCAGCTGGTCATTAAGCGTTTTTTGCTCAATATTCGACCAGCTGGCCCACCTTCAGCACAGCGTGCAATCAGTGCCTGCCCACGACTGGGCGGGCGAGTACTTAATGCACGTCGCTTT
>JBBTTS010000013.1:50299-52525 GCA_038064135.1 Patescibacteria group bacterium
GTCGCTTTTACCTGGAACTCCAGCCGCCTTCCTCTGCTTGAGGAATTTGGCTTGATCCCGTTGCTTCTTGGTTGTTTGCACACGACGCTTGTTTTTGCCCTTGCCTCGGGGCATGATTCACCTCCTTAGAGTGCTAACGAGCGAACCTTACCGGAAAACGAACGTACTTGGGCTTGCGCCTTGGCGCCGCAAGTCGGTCGTTGTCCATCCGGTTGGGCTCTACAGCCGTTTGTTGCAGCTCTGCACGCACTTTCGCACGCTCTGCACCACTACTAGGCTTTTTATTACTCGCCATGACACTCCTGCAATCAGGACTTCCCTGTCGGGGGTTTCCACGCATCCATTCGTGGCGCCAACGATCAGTAAAATCGCTAGTGCCACAAATGGACGTACACCACAATCTCAACGTGCTAACTTGTTGGTCTCCCAAAAAGTCAACTGCATTATACCTGTTGGACCATATTTTGCCCAGCTAAACAAAAAACGCCCTTGTTAAGGGCGCCGAATAATTCTTGGGTGATGCGTTGAGATTATAGCTAGTAAGGGCGAGGTGGCCGGTGGGGCCTGGGTGTCGACATCTGTCGAACGTGCGAATGCACACACCCAAGCCCCTTGGCCTCAGTCGTCGAGCGCTTCCCACGTACGCAGGTCTTCCACTACGTGGAATCCGCAGAAACCGTTGCCCGCGAAGGCCGCATGCACGTTAAGGCTACCTTCGCTTGTCCAACCAGCCTCATCCATCTCGAGAGTGGGGTCGGTAGGGCATAGAAACGCAAATGCCTCAAAGATCGAAGAACATCCGGTTGGGCCCACGCAGCCGCACTCGATGAGCGCGAGTTCGTGCACCTCGTCGATGACAGGCTCCTCGTCATTGAAGCTGGTGATGAGCTCCTCGAGCAAGTCGGCGGCTGGGCCGTCGTCCTCGAAGGTCTCGGCACCGCCATACATCATTGCAGCCAACTCACGCGCTTCCATGCGCTTTGTGCGCCCACCAGCTCGCACACGGGCACGGACCACGCGATCGCGTGTCCGCTCACGCGGCACGCCATGGCTGGCATTCTCCCGTCCGTCTCTGTGACACACCGCCAGGGCGACCTGACGTTTGCGCTGACGACGCAAAGATGCGATGAAATCGCCGTCCTGCGCCAACTCGAGCATTTGCTCGAGCACGTCGATCGGCTTGGGCCGATCTTGCTGCTTCTGGGACATAGAGTCCCCCTTCTTTTTCTTCTCCGTACCAACTTGGCTGGATGCATCTTCCCCCTTGGAAGAATCCAGCATCTAATGGGCAAGTTAGGTGCTCGATTCTTCCAAGGTTGAATAACCATAATCTCAACGTTCGTTGCTTCCGAGTCCATTGTTCGCTTGTTAGCAAAGGTGGACTCCAGGAAACAAAGGCAATTTAACCACACAACATAAATACTAGTTGGTTAAATTGGCACAAATTATACTCTTATTTCCCCACTTTTCAACTACTTTTGTCAAATTGTGGCAAGTGACTAATTTTTATGTTATAATAAATATATGGAAGTACCCGCCGATGCCTCACCGGAGCGCACCACACTAAGACATCTAGATTTGTTCCCAATGCCAGAAGACTGGGATGCGCTGCAGGGCGGTAAACCACGGGTTTTCAGAAGTACCCGTAACCCAAACGCAGTTTGGCAGGTCGTACATGTGTACGAACAACATTCCGATGCAAAAAAAAGGTTCAAGAGCGGGATAATAGTGCCGACAATTCCACCACATCTTTCCCATTCTGGTAGACTAGAATTATCACATAAAATGATCGAGCGAGAAGATTGGGAAGGAAATTCTATAAGAAGAAACTTTTCAATCCCTTCTATGATGGACAGAACTGTACACGGTGATATTTGTAAAGATCGAAGTTTGGGTGTTCATGGCGCAGAATATGACCGATTAGCAGATCAAACTGCTTACGAGGCATTTTTGAAACGCATGGAAATACATGGTTACGAAGAAATAATATTTGGTGTAAATAATCAAGGTTTTACACTTTCGGCTTATAGTGAAATAGCACCATCTCGTCCGCTACAAAGTTAGATACATTTTTAAATTAAAATATCCGATTTTATACTAAAAACGACCCAGCTTTAGGGTCGATAATGTTTAAATTCTTGGTAGTACAGTATAGATTGCGAAGGTGGGTCAGAGGTGGGAAAGGAGTATCGCTAGAAGCGACACAGAACCTTTTTTTAGCCTCCC
>JBBTTS010000014.1:0-2025 GCA_038064135.1 Patescibacteria group bacterium
TGAGCTCGTTTTGACCGGGTTGTATCGTTAAAGTATTACTGCCGCTTTCGGGCTCGGCCGCACCGCCACGCACTGCATCCATCATCATTGGGTATACCCCAAAGCCCGCGCTATCAGCAACTGATTTTACTTTTCCTACCTTAAAGCCTAAATTTCGCGCCGATTGATCTGCTTTGGCTCTAGCTGATTTAGTAGCTTCGTCACGTGCCTGTGCTTCGAGTGTCTTTTTCTTTGGTTCGCTAAATTTGGGCTGTGGGCTTATCGAGCCTTCGGGCGTAGTCGTTAAAAGGTAGTCCTGTACTTTTTGCGACAAGTTTTTATCACCCAAAGTTATAGTAATTTGAAGTGAATAGGTGGTTTCCTCGATCGTTCTTTCTGGGTAATACATGCCTGTTGCGTAGTCGGCAGCGTTTGTTTTTATTGCATTGTCGCCGACACCTAGTGCTTTAAGTTTGGCAACAATTTCATCACTTTTTTTAGTGAGCTCGGTTAGCCCAATCTTGGCATCAACGTTTTTGAATGAGTAGGTGGGATAAAATACAAATTCGTCGGGCTCGGCCTTAATAGTGGCCTCCCCTGTCACCTGAATAGTTCGATCGTTTGTTGACTGCTCTGACCATGGCTTCCAAATAACAAACATCACCACAATGGCGGCCAGCAACAGCGCTGATATTATCCGAAAATCAACCCTTAGGTGCGCGACGTTATTACTTGATCCCTCATTTTCACTCATTTTACCTCCCTGTATGTCATATTAAGTGTGCGCTTAAATCGGATCAAAGTAAAGCTACTTATGTTTGACTTAAGCATAGATTTATGCTAGTATTGTAGTGATATTGTTTTTGATGAATCCGGGCTTAAATTATTAGCTTACTCGACTTCATTAGCTAACAATAGAGTAACTAATAAATTAAACCAAAAGGATTTTATTGAATACTTCTTATCGGGCCAGTAGGCCCAGTAATAGATTTGCAAAGCCAAATCGTTTTAACTCACAAAGTTCTAGGCCGTCATATCGCAGCCAGGGTCGCAGAAAACCTGTTGGTCGCCGCATCGACCCTAGTTTATTTGTGCGTGCCGCACAGACTCCGCAAATACAAGACGAATATCAGCCAACCCATGTTTTTAGTGATTTTAAAGTTAATGATCGTTTGTTGCGGGCAATAGCAGGCAAAAATTTCGTTACACCTACGCCAATTCAAGATCAGACAATTTCATTAGCTCTTGAAGGCAAAGACGTAATCGGAATTGCAAACACCGGCACCGGTAAAACCCTTGCCTTCGCTTTACCGATATTAGATAAGCTTATGTCAAACTCCAGAGAGAGGGCGTTAGTTATTGCGCCGACTCGCGAACTGGCCCAACAAATTGCGGTAGAGTGCCGATGGTTATTGGACGGCAGCTATATCCGCCAAACATTATTAATTGGTGGTACGCCACTAGGTCGGCAACAACGCGAGCTTCAATCTCTCCCGCAGCTAATCATCGGCACACCGGGTCGTATTCAGGACCACATTAAGCGAAAAAACTTAAGCCTGCACGATGTTGGGACTGCAGTATTAGATGAAGTTGATCGAATGCTAGACATGGGATTCGTTAAAGACGTAACAAACATTCTTAGTCAGCTTAGAGCAACAAAACAGCAATTATTTTTTTCAGCTACCTTAGATGATCAGGTTCGAGGTTTGATTAGCCGTTTTGCGAGCCCGGAAATTGTTACTGTGTCGGTAAAATCTACTGAAACTAGCCAAAACATTCACCAAGACGTCATTAAATATCGTCATTCTAGCGAAAAACCAAATCTACTTCACGACACCCTACTTAACCATGTCAATGGCAAAATAATCATATTTGATGACACGCAACGTGGCGTAGAAAGGCTTGCCCGTGACCTTAACGACAGAGGATTTATTGTGGATTATATTCATGGTGGCAAGACACAGGGCCAACGAACTAGAGCGTTGGGTAAATTTAAAAACGACGAAGTTCGAATTTTGGTGGCTACCGACGTTGCGGCTAGGGGCC
>JBBTTS010000014.1:2035-39952 GCA_038064135.1 Patescibacteria group bacterium
TGACTGTTTGATTTCCACAAATATTATTGAGTCGGGCCTGGATATCCCCAATGTCTCGTTGGTAGTTAATTATTCTACACCAGAATCATACGACGACTATGTACACCGGATTGGCCGAACAGGTCGGGCTCAGCAAATTGGCAATGCCTTGACCTTCGTTTTAGGTTATTCCTCATAAATTAATTCTTGCACAGAAGCCAATTAAGAGTATTATTCAAAATTGTGAGAGATAATACCCAGGATGACTTTGAACATCAGGCTGGAACTGGTGAAGGAATTAACCCAGAAGTATTCGGCGCGTCAATAATTCCATTTCCTGATCTTTTGGGCAGAAAATTACGAACCCTTACGAATGACGAAGTAGAGGCTACCTTCGCGACCGATCAAGGTGTGCACAAGCTACACCCAGAAGATGTAGAGCTTAGTCATGGTGAAACTCAAGGCACCTTTTTAGTACGACATAAAAAATTAGGAATTATACTGGGTGCGATGACGGGTGCCGCAGTATTAGGAGTTGCAAGTACCGTAGTTTATAAACGACGTCAAAATTCTTCAGGGAAATAAGCTGTTAATAAATTGGAAACGCTTTTGAGCCGCGGCACTAGTAGCAGAACCGTCGGATAATCCTTTTGTAGTGTAGAAGTAGTCGTTTAAGGTTATTTCTTTGAATCCCACAAAGGTGTTTCCGGTGTAACTATTACCTACGGCCGATAATGAAGTGGAGCATGATGTTGAAGATGGCAAAATTGTGTCAAACCTAAAGTCATTTCCGAAACAGTGAGCGTTTGTTTCAGCTCCTGAAACACCCAAGAACCCCCAATGCTGGATCACTTTAAAGCGGGGCATTTTGTCGCGAAAATCAATTAGTGCTTGACGATACCAATTCCCTTTAGCAGCTGGAGCAGCAGCTGTTTGTGCAGCGGTATGCGGCGTATTGCAGTTTGGCGAGACACAAGGATAGTACTCACTAGAACTCCATTCAGCAACAAGTAAGGGTTTGTTACCTTTGGCTTGTTTTGGTTCTGTTGCACCGTTTAATTTACGGACATTTCCTTTACAAACAGGGTTATTAGTGACTGTGCAGGCAACACCTGTAAAATCGCGAGTAGCCCATTGATACCATCCCGTTTGTCCACCTTTTTGTGTGCCGTCAGGGTTTTTGTTCATTGTGACTTGTTCTATGGTTAGCCAATTACTAGGGTTTTCGTCGGTGAAGAAATTATACGGGTCTACCCCGTTGAAGTCAGTGCATTGATCACCAGGATAAATTTCAGCACCACGCGAGTTATTCGACCAATAATGCGGAATTGGTACTGCGACTGTTGAGAACTTGGCTTTGGTTGCGCCCTTCGTCTTAAATAGTTCATAGATTGCGCAAACCATATCACCATAATCTTGTCCTGTATTCCCGCTGCCAGCGGTGGCGTTAAACTTACCACTAGCTTCTGGTTCGTGCTGGACTGTAACAATAAATGGCCCGGGCATATCTCTTTGCATATTAGTTGCCAAATTTTCAATGCGTTGTCTTTTTTTCGATCCGACGGTTCGAAGTTCGTCAGAAATTGCCTTCCACGTTCCCCAGCCGTTTTGAATATTCCAAGAAGTATGAACAACATAACCTTTATTCGCATAACTAAGCTCTTTTGAAAAACTAATTTCAGTATCTGGGTTTGACGGCATTGAGGAGTTAAATAGTCGGATAACATCGAATTGTCTACCTAAAGCTGCTTCTGCCTGAGTGGTCTTTGTGTCGCTTTCGTCATGGCGGTTCGAGCCAAACAGGATGCCAGCTGCTGGCGGCGGGGGTGTGGCTGATTGATTAAATTGCACCAAAGAGCCTCCCGAGGCAGTTGTATCGGAAATTTTTAAAGCAGGCGTGGCTACGGTGCCCGATTCAGCTTCGCTTGATGTAGAATTTGTTGCAGCACGGGAGTTTATCAAGAACGCAATACCTACAAAAGCAAACAATGCGCAGAAAATATATACTTCTTTTCGGAATAATACTTTTTTAAGATTTGTCATAATTTGCTTTTTAGCCATAACCCTCATGTTTTACGTAAATATTAGCATATCTACGGTCTATTTTTAAAATCAAAGAATAGTAAATTAAACGTAGGCACATTAGAATATTAATTATGGCTGGTTATAAAGGGCACATCGCTGGGGCTGTTGGAGTAAACATGGCCTACGTGCTAACACTGACTGTTTTGCCGTGGGATATTTTAGACAATACCGGTGGATTATTTGCTAGCTGGCAGTTTTTAGCTGCTTTGTTCGTAATTTCGATGTTATTTGGATTGTGGCCCGATATCGACACAAACTCGAGGGGGCAGGATATTTTTTTTGGGGCGGCTTTTTCGGCTAATATTATTTTAATTTGGCAAGGCTATATCGAAGCATCGGCCTATTTAGGATTAATGGCCATGACGCCAATAATCGGCAAACATCGTGGCTGGACGCATAGCAAATGGGCGATGGTTTTTATCCCATTACCAGTAGTTTTAGTTTCATATTTTTACAGACCTGAAATGTTAGTCACGGCATTAGTTATATATGGTGCAGCGGTTTCGGGTTATTTTAGTCATTTACTTTTGGATGGACGCATCACAAGGCTAATTAGAGTCAAAACCTGAGGCAGGGATAAGCTTCCCAATTACACTTGCCAAGACGATGCTCTCGTGCCACTATAAATATAAGTGAAAACGCTAAAGCTTGATGGCAAGCAACAAAAGGCACTCAACTTCGCCGTTATCGGGGCTCTAGTTGTTGGTTTTATTATATTAAGACGTTATTTGGCAATCATTATTACAGCCGCAATTGCTGTTTACATTTTTTATCCAATTTTTAATTGGCTAAAGAAAAAAACCAAACGTGAAGGTGCTTCGGCCGCCTTAACTTTGGTCTTAGTGCTTTTGCTTGCAATAGTCCCACTTACACTTTTAATACTGGTAACTTTGCAGCAATTTTCTGATGCGATATCCAATGCTATAAACTATATAGCCTCAAATAACCTTGGGGTAGTGGCGCAAAGCTCCATAGATTCTGTAAACGTGTTCTTAGAAAAAATAACTTTTAACACCCTTCATTTAGATTATGAAACCTTAAAAAACTTTTTCTCTACTTATGGAAGCACAATCGCATCTTTTTTTGTTAATTTCTTACGCACTTCACTTGGAAGTGTTCCTGGCATGATCACCAATTTAATACTTTTTGTTTATGTTTTTACAGCCTTAATGCTCCACCACCAATCTTTAATTAAATATGCTAAAGATCTAAACCCGCTAGGTAACGAAGTCTCAAATTTGTATTTTTCACGGGCTGCGGCCATGACTAAGGGAATGGTTAGGGGGCAATTTATTATTGCTTTTGCTCAAGGTATCACTGGAGCTTTTACACTTTGGGTGGCTGGAATTGAGTTTTTTGCACCCATGGCATTAATATTGAGTTTATTATCAATAATTCCACTTGGTGGCGGAATTGTAACTGTACCGATTGGGTTAATATTAGCCTTAACGGGTAATTTTTGGGGTGGTATTTTTGTTTTGGCATCACACTTTTTAATTGTTACCAACATAGATAATTTACTACGTCCAATATTAGTACCAAAAGAAGCAAGGTTAAACTCGGCCCTAACTATGCTTTCGGTGTTTTCGGGTATAGCATTGTTTGGATTTCTGGGAATTGTAATTGGCCCCGTTTTAATGATATTAATTGTTACGACAATAAACGTATATCTACAAACCAAGACAGCTAGTTAATTAAAGTTCAGCTTTGGCTCAGATGCTTAGATTATAGTGATGATCACCCAAATATTGCGGCCGCAATATTTGGCACTAATATTTTCTTTACAAAAGGAGGCGTATGAAAATACATAAATCAGCTCTTGTTAGCACAGGCATTGCCGGCATAATTGGCTTATCTACACTTGGTATTGCAGGATTTGCCGCAGCAGAAACAAACGGTAGTAGTCTAGCTGACAAAATAGCTCAAAAATTTAACCTTAAACCCGAAGAAGTTCAAAAAGTTTTTGCCGAACATCGAGACGAAAAACGCGCAGAGCATCAACAGGTAATGGCCGACAGACTTGCCCAAGCTGTCAAAGAAGGCAAAATAAGTCAAGAACAAGCCGATAATTTAACCGAAAAACTTAAAGAGATGCGTGATTTTATGGATAGCTTAAGTGACAAAACTCATCAAGAGAGGCAAGAAGCAATGAAATCCAAGCACGAAGATTTTCAGCAATGGTTAAAAGATAATAATATACCAACCGACTTGTTGCCAAAAGGTGGTCCTGGATTTCATCACCGTAGACACATGGGCCCAGATATTACGAACAACGAAGTAGGCAATACCTAAATAAGCCACTAACTAAAAAGACCCTTAAAATATTCAGAGGCTGCTACCCCTAGTGGTCTCTGTTTTTTAAGCTACTTTTCAGCTAGAATTAATATTCTAAAGACAATAATGAGAATATTAATTGTAGAAGATGAGCATAAAATTGCAAACGCCCTAAAACGAGGGCTGGAACAGCAGGCTTTTGCTGCTGATGTTGCATATGATGGCGACGAGGGTTTGTCACTTGCCAATTCAGAACCGTATGATCTAATTATTTTAGACAGAATGTTACCGGGATCCATTGACGGCATCGGAATATTAAAAGAACTTCGAGAAAAATCCAATCACATGCCAGTTCTTCTTTTAACCGCAAAAGACAAAATTTTAGACAAGGCTTACGGCCTAAACAGCGGAGCGGACGACTATTTAGTAAAACCATTTGCCTTTGTTGAATTTATCGCCAGAGTTCGAGCATTACTGCGAAGACCTAAAGAGGCCGTCGACGACAAACTAGTTTATAAAGAATTAAAACTAAACCTCCAAACAATGCAAGCAAGCCGAAACGGAAAGTATATTGATTTATCTGTAAAAGAATTTGCACTACTGGAATATTTAATGCGTAACCCCGAAAAGGTAATTAGCAAAAATCAAATTATTGGGCACGTTTGGAATTATGATGCCGACGTTTTGTTGAATACCGTAGAAGTTTATATCGGTTATTTACGAAAGAAAATAGATAAACCATTTGGTGGTACAAATTATATTAATACCCGGCGCGGATTTGGTTATATTTTTGGCGAGTCTAAATAAATGTTCCAGAATACAATTGTAAAACTAACTGGACTGTATCTGGCCATAATTATGACTATTAGTTTGTTTTTTAGTGTCGCTGTATATCAATTATCGGTTAGTGAATTTAATCGCGGTTTTCGCATGCACCATGAATACATTCAATCATCCCCTGAAGTTAGAGCTTTTCCATTTTTACGTCAGCAATTAATTGAGCTTAGACGTCAGGAATTAATTGAAGCAAAAACTAGAGTGCTGCAACGACTCTTCGTAGTAAATATGCTTATCTTGGCTGGCGGCGGCTATTTAAGCTATATTTTGGCTCGAAAAACACTGGCCCCAATTGAAAAATCTCATCATGAACTTCAAAGATTTACAGCAGATGCAAGTCACGAGTTAAGAACGCCACTTGCTGCAATGCGTACCGAAAATGAAGTAGCTTTGATGAATAAGAATCTAAAGCTGAGTGATGCTAAAGATCAACTAAATAGTAATCTAGCTGAAATAGAGCGGTTATCAAGTTTGACCGACAGATTATTGAGACTAGCAAGGGGCGAAGAATTGTCAAACAAGGATTCCGTAAAGTTAATCGAAGTAGTGAATAACGCCCTAATAAATACATCAAGATTGATTAAATCTAAAAACCAAAAAATAATAATCAATATTCCTAAAAACCAAAAAATTATCGCAAGCGCCGGTGCACTGGCAGACTTAATAACGATTTTGATCGATAACGCTAGTAAATACAGCCCAGAAAAAAAGTCCATAATAATTAGCAGTAAACAATTCAAACATACTATTGAACTAAGTGTTAAAGATGAGGGAATTGGTATTACGGAACAAGACTTACCAAATATTTTTGAGCGATTTTATAGGGCTGATATAGCCAGAACAAATACAGATTCCATCGGTTATGGATTAGGATTGTCTATAGCAAGACAAATAGCAGACACGCAGGGAATTTCAATTTTTGTAAAAACCAGGCCAAAGTTAGGCTCTACTTTTTATCTGCGGATTCCCAACTAAGCAATAAATTAGCCGAGAACGAACGTGCTTGTTATACTTGATAATATAAAGCGCTTATGAAAAAGGTGATATTACTATTTATCGGACTCGTTTTGTTGATTTTCGGTGGATTTATATATGTTATAAGTTCGACAATCAACACCGATTTACCTTCTACAGCATTACCTCCAGCTAGGCTTTATAAAGTTGCCTGCGAAGTATTCACACTTCAAGATGCTAAAATTTTTTCCGAACCAATAATCGAAAAACTTTCAGCAGGGGGTGCAAATACAATAGCCGACGGTAAAGCCGACACAACATGTAGTTATGGCCTGATTTCTAATACAAAATTTCCACTTAGTATTACAATCAAACTACATGACTCTACCGCCGAAATTGCAAAAGAAAAATTTCAGCAATCGAAAAGCGCATTTCCAATAACAGTTCAAGATTTAGGGCAAGATGCTCATTGGCAGACCGATTCAGCCCAGTTAAATGTTTTAAAAGGTCAATACTGGTTAGTGGTAAGTGCTGGGGCAGGTGACCCTAAGTTAAGGCAGATGGATTTACCGGTTCGAATTGCCCAACACATTTTAAGCAAACTTTAATATGTTAAATTATTCGAAAATTAGTAAAGTACCTAAATATAATTTTTCAGCCGTGTTATTGCTGGTGGCATTTATAATTTTAATGTTTACTACTGCGCTAGCTGGTTATGTAGGGCGATATGAGTTTGAAGATAAATTTCTTGTCTTTGTTTACAATTGGCCAACTTGGCTTAATTCATTTTTCGTAATATTAACTTATGGTGGTAGCATTTTTGCTGCAGCCGGATTAAGTATCTGGCTTTCATTAAGACGATCTTTAATAGTAATATTTTTTGTTGTTAGCACCGTTGTTACTTATTTCTTGGTAGAGGCTATGAAGCAGGCAATTGCGCGTCCCCGCCCATTCGAAACTTTAGCACCCGAAATTGTTGCACGCGATTTACAGGCTTACGGATTCGGATTTCCTTCGGGGCATGTAGCAATCAGTGTTGTCATTGCCTACACCTTGCATAGATTGTACCCAAAAGTATCATGGGCATTTTGGGTTGGATTCGTGACATTTGTTGGGTTATCACGTATATACCTAGGTGTTCACGATTTGTTGGATATTTTAGGAGGCGCTTCTCTTGCTTTGGTAATATGTGTTGCAGCTGAAATTTTGATAGTAAAATCAAACAAACTTCGTTATTAATATCTTGCATTATCATGTTGCCAAGCATATGCTAAATGGTAGGAAGTGTGAGGCTTCCATTAACCCCGGGATTCCCCCGGGGTTTTTAGGTTGTTTAATATTTTTATTTCATTAAAATCTATAGTAATGGCAAGTTATTGGCACGTTATTGTGTACTCGATGTTGGGCGGTGTAGTGTCGCTGGTTGGCGGCATACTACTGCTCAGAAGAGAAAAATCGGCCAAGGCTTTAGCAGAATATGCCACTCCTTTTGCAGCAGGCGCACTGCTAGCAGCAGTGTTTTTAGATCTTTTAAAAGAGGGGGTAAACGATGGTGAGGCAGAGAATGTACTACTTGCGGCACTTGGCGGAATTTTGGTGTTTTTTGTTGCAGAACGGTTTCTGCACTGGTTTCACCACCACCACGAACATGAGGGAAAGCTCACTGACCCAACAACAGGGTTAATTGTGTTGGGTGACACACTTCATAACGCGCTAGATGGCGTGGCAATTGCCGCAGCATTTTTGATTAGCGTTCCAACTGGAATTGTTACAACTCTGGCAGTAGCTGCGCACGAAATTCCACAAGAAATTGGCGACTTTGGCTTGCTTCTGCATAAAGGCATGTCTCGTAACAAAGTTTTATTGGTTAATATTATCAGTGCGCTTGCTACAACCTTTATGGCAGTGATCACTTTTGCACTCGGTAGCACCGAGTCATTACCAAATGGAATATTGTTAGGCGTGAGTGCTGGGTTTTTATTGTACATTGCAATGAGCGACATCATCCCTTCTATTCATGAAAACGCGCCCAAAAAAAAGCTTCTAGACTGGCAACCAATATTGCTGATAATTGGCGTGGTAGTTGTAGGGTTGATGATAAATGTTACCCACAAATATATTGACGTTGGTCACGGCGGCGCAACCTCGAATCAGCTGATCGATGTCGGTGGTGGCTATACATGTCCAGCCGAAACCGAGAGAGTACTTGAAAGCTTTCCGCCACAGTGCGGGCTGCGAGATGGCACGATTGTGCCAGCGCAAAAAAGCAGAATTCCAGATTTGTTTAATATTTGCACAAATGGTCAATGCAATCAAATCGAAGACGAAAAAGCTGGTATTTGCCAAATCGGCCCCAGCAGCCCCTGCAACGCCGAGTAGACTTAGCGATATTCAATATTACATTGTTAACGTACAACTATAAAAACCTACAGGTTATTAAAATTGTATAGAATTTATAAGGGTTATGCAGACGGTTAAGCCAGTTATCAGTGTTAGCTGGTATAATTAATGTATGCTAATTGCGATTGTGATTTTGGGGGTTTTGAATGCGTTGCTGCTGTTTTATTTATTGCGTAAACAAACTCAGCCAAAAGCTGACGAACAGTCGAGCCTTATGCTGAAACAAGATATAACTACGCTAACCGAAAGTGTAACTCTGCTAAAAGACGGACTTCACAAACAAATCAATGATAGGCTAGATAAAAGCAATGCTCAGATGTTAAAACAATTTCAAAGCAGCGCCGAGATCATTAAAGACGTTACTCAAAAACTCACCAACCTAGAGCGCACAAACCAGCAAGTGGGCGACATTGCTAACGAACTAAAAGGATTGCAAAACGTGCTTGCTAACCCAAAACAGCGTGGAGTGCTGGGCGAATTTTATCTGGAGCAAATATTGCAAAACCTTTTGCCTGCGGGAACTTACGAGTTGCAGCACAAGCTATCCGACGGTACGATTGTTGATGCCGTGATAAAGCTCGATAATAAGCTGCTACCTATTGATAGTAAATTCTCGCTCGAAAACTATAATCGCCTAGTGGTGGCCAAAGCCGAGGAGCGACCAGCGCTCGAAAAACAGTTCAAAGAAGATCTTAAAAAACGCATCGACGAAACCGCCAAATATATTCAGCCCAAAAAAGGCACTCTTGAGCAAGCCTTAATGTTCATACCCAGCGAGGCAATATACTATGATCTTTTGGCAAACAAAGTAGGCCAAACAGGTGTAAATGGCCGTGACCTTATGCAATATGCAGCTGTTGAAAAACGCGTGACCATTGTCGGGCCAAGTACTTTAAGTGCCATGTTGCAAATTGTCAGCCAAGGCCTCAAAAGTCTAGAAATCCAAAAAGATACCGAAATTATTCGCAACAACGTGGAGCAATTGGGTAAGCACCTGCGTGGCTACGAGGGCTACATGCAAAAGCTTGGTAACAGCCTGGGAGCAACCGTGGGGCACTATAACAACGCACACAAAGAGTTAAAGCGAGTTGATAAAGACGTGGTCAAAATAGCCGGCGGCAACAGTGAAATGGAGCCATTACTGCTAGACAAGCCAAGGGATGATGTGGAGTAAAATGCCAAAAATTACCAACGGAACTAAAAAACCAACCCTGCCCAAAATCTTGAGTATTAAATGGTTTAGTGTGTTACTAATTATCGTAGGAATTGTAGGTATTGTTGCCTCAGTGCAACTGACCATCGACAAAATCCATGTTTTAAAAGACCCAAGCTTTGATCCGGCTTGTAATATAAATCCAATATTTAGCTGTGGCTCGGTGATGAAAACCGCGCAAGCCGAAATCCGTGGCGTTCCTAATACACTTGTTGGATTAGCTACATTTCCAATTCTAATAACTATTGGTGCTGTAATGTTGTTTGGTGCACGAATGAATCGCAGATTTTGGCAATTATTCCAGCTGGGAGTGCTGGGTGGACTAGGCATGGTAATTTATCTATTTTTTCAGGGTGTTTACCGCATAAACGCGCTATGTATTTACTGCGTAGCAACCTGGGTAGCAATTTTGCCTTTGGTTTGGTACACGACACTTTGGAATCTTTCAAACGGTCATATTGTGTTAACAAAGAAATATCAAAAAGCGAAAGATTGGGTAATTACGCACCACGGAGATGTTATTTTGGTCGTGTACATAGGATTGGCAGTGGCAATCTTGGAACATTTTTGGTACTATTTTGGCCCACTACTCGGATTCTAAATACTCAGGGTTTGTCCATCTCCCACGGAAAGTTAATCCAAATATCTTCAGCATACTCCCCCACAAAATCGACATATTCAGTTGATTCTTCAGGGCTCATTTTTGAGTAAACAACAGCAATGTTTGCGTCTGGGTATGTATATCGAAGATATCTAGCTGTACCACCAGTGTCAAGCACATCATCTACAAACAACGCGCCTGCTCCGGTAGGGCTATTAAGTTTTGGTCTTTTAGTTACATTCATTTCAGTTGATGACTCTGTTCCATCGCTATTTTTAACGTAACTCTTTAAGTCTATAGTTTCTGTCCTACTCCAATGTACCATCCTGGATATGAATCCCATTGGATTGAGTCCACCTCTCGTTACAGCCACTAAATCAACCACAACCAACCCCGAGCCCAATATTTCATAGCCGATTTCTTTGCTTATTCTTTGGATTTCATCGTGAGATGGACAATATTTTCCGTCTACCATAAACTCTGGGTTCGTCATATGCCCACTATAGCTCGGACTTTTGTAAAAAGAAATTGCTTAAGATTTGATTAGGTCGATTGTTAGGGCGGCCGTCCAACTGAAATTTTTTGCTCCGGCGGGTTCACCAGTAAATGGATTGAAGTATTCGTTAAAACCAGCGTTATTTACTAGTTCTATAGTGTTTTCTTTTAGCGCCTCGGCATGATCATCAAAGCCGAATCGTTTAAGTCCATCGATGATCAGCCAGTTTGTGTTTATCCAGGTTGGACCTTGCCAGTAACCAGTCGGCCTAAACCACGTAGAATTAACGGGTACAGTAGGAATTGGGTAATTAGTACCAAATTGATGCCTGTTTTCCAATAAGCGCACCAAACTTTTGGCGCGCTGTTTATCTACCACACCCGCGTAAAGTGGTAATAATGTTGAAATTGTCGGCTCTTTAATTAGTTTGTGGGTAATAAAATTTCTTGAATAGTACTGGTTTGCGTATGGATCCCAAAGCTGCTCTAAGGCATCTTCAGATTTTTTAATTTTTTCTTTGAAATCATCAGGCAAATCGCGCTGAAGTGTTTTAGCTATTTCAGACAGTAGCTGATTAGCTCTAATAAATATGCAGTTGAAGGCCAAATCTTCGATTGCAAATAAAGAGTGGTTTAAGATTTTATCAATATCGTAGTTTTTTCGGCGTAATCGCCGCTGGGTGCTGAAAAAAATTAATGCATCGGTGGTGTCAAGGCGTTGTTCGGCCGGAATTCTATGCGTGTCTCGGCGAAAAAGCGTAATTATTGGGATAAGGCCTAATGCTCTGATGGTTCTGATCCAAAGTGGCATTTGGTGTTGATGCATTTCACTCATCCAGGACGGTGTATTATCGAGACCAGTTTCCCAGGGGTGAATTTGTAAAACCAAACCTTCGCCATGTGGATCACGCTCGCGAAATAGCCACTGGTGGTACGCCAAAAGTTTAGGATACATTACACCGTACCAGCTACGTTTTTCGCTTGCGGGTAGTTTTTGGCCAACTCTCACTACGGCTTCGGCCAACATTGGTGGCTGGGTGATACCACTGGTGTTAAATTTATCAGGTGAATTTGGGTTTAACCAGCTTCGCCAAATACTCCAGCGATCACGTCGGCCACCGCTTAATATCATGTTTGGCAACATCCCATTGGCCCATTGTCCACGGAATAAACTAGTAAGTTCTTGTTTGGCTCTGTCTACATCGTAATGTCGTTGACCAATTGCTACAAAACAACTGTCCCATAGCCACTGATGTGGGTAAAGTCCCTCAGCTGGCTTGGTAAATTCACCCTGATCGTTCGCCAATAGAACAGCTTTTGCGTCCTCGAAAAGCTGGGCCTCATCCATGGCTTTAGTATACCACTAGCTTTTTAATAGGGATGGGAAGTTTTTTCGGAACTTTGCTAGCTTTGGGTTAATGATAATTTGGCAATAGCCTTGCTCGGGGTTTTTGTTGAAATAATCTTGATGATAATCTTCGGCAGGATAAAATTTTTCTAGCAGCTTTAGCTCGGTGATGACCTTGTTGTCCCAGTTAGCTTGGGCTCGGTAGAACGCAGCATCGACTTCGGTTTTTTGATCGGGTCGGTATAAAACAATCGAGCGATATTCTGGACCCACATCGTTTCCCTGACGATTGGGTGTGGTCGGGTCGTGCGTGGCCCAAAAAACGTCTAGAATGGTCGTTAAGCTCATTATTCCAGAGTCAAAAGTTACTTCAACAACTTCAGCGTGTCCAGTAGGTTGCTCATGAATACTTTCGTATGTTGGGTTTGCTTCGCTGCCGCCAGCGTATCCACTTACAACTTTATCGACACCTTTCATCTGCTGGTACAAAGCATCCAAGCACCAAAAACATCCACCACCTAAAACTATGCTTTGCATATCTCAATTATAAAGTATAAAGATTTAAAATTATGTATATATACTCTAGATTTAACGGAAATTAGTGAAGCTGAGGGGGAAGTCGAAGTCTTGGTTTTTAAGTAGTTGCATGACGGCCTGAAGGTCATCCTTGCTGCCACTCGTCACTCGCACTTCTTCGCCCTGAATTTGGGTTTTTACTTTTGGGAACTTTTCGCGGATGAGGGAAGTTATTTTCTTGGCTTTTTCTTGGCTGAGACCTTTCAAAAACGGCACTTCCTTGGTTGTTCTCAGGTTACTTTCCACAATTTCTTTAGAAATATCGAGTGTTTTTTGGCTTTGGCCCCGGGTAGCAAGTTTTTTACGAAAAATATCCAGAATTGCGTCTATCTGCCAGTCACCATTGCCAGTCACCTTGATACCGGTTTTATCTGCGTCAAGCCACTCTAGTGCAGCAGGTGTGCCTTTAAAATCATAGCGGTTGTCTATTTCACGGCAAGATTGGTCGAAAACGTTGTTCATTTCGGCCACGTTGTAATCGCTTACAACATCAAAACTAAAATTTACCATGTACATAGAATACAGGTTTATGTAAGAGTGGTCAAAAAATGGTATAGTATACACTCACATGGCTCAAAATGGTAATTTGTTATTAGATATTGAACGTGCGGTTTTTGAAAAAACGCGTGAGTATGAAGATCCTAATAATATCGAAGAATTACGAACATACCACGTATTTAAACATGGTCCCCAAGTTGCACAAGAAGCTAAAGCATCTGACGAGGTTGTTTGCATAAGACCGGCGACTGAACGCCACGCAATGATTGCTATCGCATTAGCACACGACATAATTCCACCTTCGTTTGCAATAGATATTGATACAAATCGTCCTTGGCCATTTACTTATAAGCGAATTCAAATTTTTGATGGATTGTCGGAATTAGCAAGTTTTGATTGGTTCAAAAACCTTTTCGGTGATAGATTTGATGAAGATACCTTTAATTTTATACACGATGGATTTGTTGCGACCACAACATCAATCAGCAAATCTGGTGAAATTCAACAGTCTAAAATAATGACCGCCAAAAACCCAAAGGCGGCATTTATTATTGCTAAAGCAGATATTTTAGGACATCAATTTACAGCACTCCCGCGGGAACAAATAGACTGTAATTTGCGTTTTTGGCTAGAGCAATATCCTGATTTTGTAGCAAAACTTTATGATCCAAATTTTGTTTTAAATAGCGAGGTTTATCAGTTTGTCCGTGAGCAAATTTCAAAAATACCCGAAAACGCAATTAAATTTTATAAGCAACAATTAGATTTATTTATAAAAGATGGCAAAGAGGTTTTTTGCTTGGCAGACTTAAAAGCCTTAGAAGCTCGATTATTTTTAGCAAACACGACACCATTTAAAACCTTTGATCACCCAGATTGGCCTTGGGTTAAGGATAAAGATTCATTAATCCGTCGATTAAGATCAGCCATTGGAATCAAATTAAACTAAAAAACTTCAAGTTTTATTTTTAAATTTGATTCAATTTAGAGACTCGGGACTATAATTCATATTTGATATAATTGACTTCGACATGTCTTATCAAAATGCCAAAATTGCTGAAGTTGGCCAGCAACTCATGGGGCGCATAACAACCGAAGGAAAGGCTGTACTGCGAAGTCCAGTATTTAGAGCGTTGTTTGGAGAGTTAAAAACGCTACCCCCAGAGCAGAGGGGCAGTTTTGGTAAAGAGCTCAATCAGCTAAAAAATGAGTTAGAAGTAGCCGTTAAATCAGCGACAAATCCTGAGCAAGCCCTTCCACCTATCGATGTAACGGCACCATTTGATATTAATGTGTCTGCCGATAGACGCCCAAGCCTTTTGCCAACGCAGCAAGGCAGCCGCCATCCACTATTGACCGAACTGGACACCATACTCGACATTTATAATCGCATGGGTTTTACAGCGATAGAGTCGAGGCAGTTAGACGACGACTATCATATGTTTGCCAGCCTTAACTTTCCCGAGGGACACCCTGCGCGCGACGATTTTGACACTTTTATGACCGAAGAAGGTTTAATTGCGCCGGCTCACACTAGCACCATGCAAAACCGCGTGTTAGTACAACACAGAGCCAACCTAGAGCAAGGCGAACCAATCGCCGTTGTTATTCCAGGTCGTGTTTTCCGTAACGAAGATATCGACGTTACGCATGAGCATACATTTTATCAGCTGGAGGGCGTATACGTCGGTAAAGGCATAAATGTTGGAAACCTCATCGCAACTCTAAAAGCCTTTATGAGCGAGTATTTTGGCCAAGAGTTGAACGCTAAACTGCAGCCGTTTTATTTTCCGTTTACCGAGCCTAGTTTTGAGTTTGCCATAGAACGGCCAGAGATTTTGCGTCGCGGCAATACCGAGGCGGATATGTGGTTAGAGCTTTTAGGTTGCGGCATGATCCACCCCAATGTGTTGAAAGAGGCTGACATCGACCCTAACATTTATACTGGATTTGCTTGGGGCGGTGGCATAGAGCGCTTAGTGATGATGAAAAACCAAATAGAAGACATCCGCCATTTCGAAAGCGGTAAACTAGACTTCCTGAGGCAATTCAAATGAAAATTGTTGAGAAAATATCGGTAGCGGAGCTCGAAGAAATGGCTCAAAAAATGGATGGAAACTTGGTAAAAGCCGATGTGGACGTAGTTAAAAAAATAGTGATTATCGATATGCCTATGCACTTTGAGGGTGAGCAAGAGTTATTAAAAGATGGTTCTAAGCAGAAGGATCTTTGGGGAATCAACTTGTTGCCAGCGAAGTATGGTACGGATGATTTTATTGTTTATAACTCGATGATAAACATTAAGCCTCTTGTAAATCCAAGTATGAGTGTTTTATCAGAAGATATTCGCCAACAGATAAAATCGATCATCAAAGAGGTTGTCCATGAGTAACTACCACACAAATTCATTGAAGAATGCTGACGTATTTACAGTTATGGGCTCTGTGTACGCCGAGGTGGCTCGATACGATTCTGCAATAGGAGCCGATCAAGCCGATCAAGCCGATCAAGCGATTTTAAGAGCAATGGAACTGATTGATTTTTCTCAAAACTTAAATACATTAAACGCTGCCCAAAAGATGGAAATTGATAGGTTTGGATCGCTATTGAAAGACCGAGCTAAGTTGCGAGAGAATAGTAACTTTGATGACTATCTAATGCCATTTGCGTTGGCGGCGAGAATGAGGCAATTCAAATGAAAGTTGTAAAAAGAAGTACCAATGATATCCAAAAAGAGGAGGCTCATGGTGGGAGCGGTGCCAGAAAAGTGTACGCGTCACCCGATCATCTAAAGAGCGCGCATTTTGAAATGATGACTCACGGATATTTACCAGCAGGTAAAACTTTTGATTGGCATGAGCACGTGGATACGGAGGAAATCATGGTTGTATTAAAAGGTATTGGTGAAGTTCACGATAAAGATGGTCAATATTCTTACGAGGCTGGTGACGTTTTTGTTTTTCCGACTAACACGCAGCACAAGATTCACAACCCCAGCAGCGAACAGCACGAAATGATATTTGTCAGGGTAAAAGTATGAGGCAATTCAAATGAAAACCGCAATTATTACTGGAGCAAGTGATGGAATCGGGGCTGCAATAGCCGAAAGATTGAGCTCAGACCATCAACTAATTCTTTGTGGACGTGATGAAGAAAAGTTAAAAGTGGTTAGTGAAAAGTGTGGTAACGCAAAATATTTTGCTTTTGATGTGAACAATGCAAAGCAACGAAATGATTTTTTTGATCAAGTTTCAAAAGTTGATACGTTAATAAACAATGCAGGTGTGTGGCACAAAGTTGGTGATCTAGAAACACTGAGTGATGAGAAAATTTTAGAGGTACTCAATACTAATTTAGTCGCTCAGATACTTATTACCAGAGGGCTTTTACTAAAACTCAAAGAGTCTGTCGAAGGGGCAATTATAAATATAATTTCAAAGTCCGGTATTGTCGCACAAGCTGGCCAGTCCGTTTATACCGCTAGCAAATACGGGATGCGTGGTTTTACGGACGTCCTAAGGCAAGATTTAAAAGAATCCAGTATCCGTGTGGGAGCAGTATTTCAATCCGGCACAAACACTCAAATGTTTGCTAAAGCGGGCGATGAGTTTGCGGTAGAAACCTTTACGGAACCGAAGGATCTTGCGGAGGTAGTAGCATTTATGCTAAGCCGTCCTGAAAAGTTATGGATAAATGAAGTCATGGTAGAGAAATGAAAGTTAGTTTAAACTGGGCGCAGTTTTATAGCAATGTCGATTTGAAGAGTATTGGCAAAGATGAGCTTTTGAAGCGTATCGGCGCACAACTTGGGGCTGTTGAAGATGTTGTAGAGTGGGGGCCGCGATACGACGGTATTGTGGTTGCTAAAGTTATCTCTTGCGAAAAACACCAGGCGGCCGACAAATTAAGCGTTTGTCGGATTGACGACGGTGGAGCCGTGCAAGACGTAGAGCGTGGCGACGACGGACTGGTGCAAGTTGTATGTGGTGCACCGAAGGTGGCTGAAGGCATGACCGTAGCGTGGATACCACCCGGAACCGTAGTGCCAAGCACCATCGACAAAGATCCGTTTACGCTAGAAGTTCGCGAAATTCGCGGCGCTAAAAGTAACGGCATGTTAGCCAGCGCGAGCGAGCTGGGCATCAGCGATAACCACGATGGCATACTAGAAATCAAAGAATCCGACGTGCTCACACCCGACCTTATGACTCTCGGAACGCCTTTTAAACAATTGTATGGCCTAGATGACGTGGTGTTTGACCTTGAGAACAAGATGTTTACCCACCGCCCAGACTGCTTTGGCATCTTGGGTGTAGCACGTGAGCTAGCAGGTATTTGCGGGCTGCAATTCAAATCACCAGATTGGTATACGCAGCCGATTACAATCGAATCAACAAGCCAACTTCCCTTTTCTTCAAGAAATGAAATACCAGAACTAGTACCGCGTTTTATGGCACAAGTTGTCGAAGGCATACAAATTACCCAGAGTCCAACTTGGATGCTAGCCAGCTTTACAAGGACAGGGCTAAAACCAATTAACAACATAGTGGATAGGTCTAACTATTACATGCAGTTAACGGCTCAACCGACCCACGCTTTTGACTACGACAAGGTCAAAGCGTTGTGTGGCGAACAAGTAACAATCTTTCCGCGCTTAGCTAACGACGGAGAAGAGATAAAGCTTCTTGGAGGCAAAACTATAAAGCTAACCAACGAAGACATTGTGATTGCCACCGACAAACAGGCAATCGCCTTGGCTGGTGTCATGGGTGGTGCCGAAACTGAGGTGGACGAAAACACCAAGAATATCATCATTGAGTGCGCCACATTTGATATGTACGCCATTCGTCGTACCAGTATGCGCCATGGGCTATTTACCGACGCCGTTACTCGGTTTAACAAGGGTCAGAGCCCACTACAAAACCATGTTGTGTTAGCAAAACTGGTGAGCAACATGGTTAAGCATGCAGAAGGCAAGGCTGGCGAAGTTTACGATTCTAACCCAGACATCAAGCCCATGCCAGTAGTTAGCGTATCTACAGAATTTATCAACCAAAGACTAGGCTCGTCTCTGACTACCGACGAAATAGCAGAAATGCTTCGCCGCGTTGAGTTCGAAGTGGGCCCAGAACTAGAAGTTAGTCCGCCATTTTGGCGCAGAGATATCGAGTTTCCGGAAGATATAGTAGAAGAAATTGGAAGGTTGTACGGCTACGATAAACTACCAGTGGCTTTGCCTCCTCGTGGCAGCAAGCCCGCAATTAAGTACGAGTTGTTAGAAAACAAGAAGCGACTTCGAAAGTTGCTGGCTGCTGCAGGCGCCAACGAAGTACTGACTTATAGTTTTGTCCACGAAAACCTAATGCAAAAAGTTGGCCAAAATAAAGAAAATGCCTACCATGTCCGTAACGCCATAAGCCCCGATTTGCAGTATTACCGCATGAGTCTGATGCCCAGCTTGCTCGACAAAGTTAATATGAATATTAGAGCTGGGTACGAGGAATTTGCTTTGTTTGAAATGAACAAAGTTCACAATAAAGATCTGACCGAAGATGATTTGCCTATAGAAGAAAACCGCCTAGCGTTAGTCATTGCGGTTGACGACAAGGCTGCCAAGGCTAAAGCCGGAGCTGCATTTTATCAGGCCAGACTCTACTTAGAGTGCGTTGCCCAGGCTTTTGGGGTTGAGTTAATCTATGAGCCAGCAACCACTCACGAACCCAAAATGGAAATCGGTAAGGCTGCAGTGGCACCGTTCGAACCACGGCGCAGTGCATATGTAAAAACTGTTGACGGTGAGTTGATAGCCGAATTGGGCGAATTCAAATCAACCACGCGCCAAAACCTTAAGCTTCCTTCATACACAGCTGGATTTGAGCTAGATATTGACCGGCTAATCGCACACGCCAAAAATCCGGTATACACCCCGCTTCCAAGATTTCCTAAGGTCGAACAAGATATAAGCCTACGGGTAAATAATGATGTCGCATTTGCTGATCTGCAAAGCTGTGTCGAGCAGGCTGTTATCGACCTGCAACCAGATCACAGCATTACATATGTCAACCCACTCGATATATATCAGAAAGCAGGCGAACCAGACAAACAAATTGCTTTTCGAATGAGTATCGCAAACTACCAGCGCACATTGACCTCTGAGGAAGTGAACACCTTGCTAGATAAGGCAGCCGAAGCGGCTAAGCAACAATTTGGTGCGGAGCGTATCTAGCGTGATTCGGCTGCGTTGGCTTGCTTCGCTGGCGCTACTCGTAAGCTTTTTACTAACACCGTTGGTTGCTAGTGCAGATCTGCAAGATTTCACCATTACCAACTTCGATGCCGACTATACACTGACCACAGAAGATCCCCAAGGGCTGTTAATAGTCAAAGAGCGTATCGACGTAGTTTTTACCAATAATAATCATGGGATTGAGCGGGCTCTACCAGATAAGTATAAGGGCAAAAAACAGAACATTAGTAATATTCAAGCCTCCAAGGCAGACGGCAGTGCTTGGCCATTTAGCACCTACACTACCAATGATAACTTGGTAATACGAATTGGCGACCCAAATCAGACAGTAACTGGCCCGCAAACATTTATAATTAACTACCAACAAGAGAATGTAATTAGTTTTTATGATGACCACGATGAACTTTATTGGGACATTAACGGCGACCAATGGGCACAGCCCTTTACTAAAGTCACTGCAAACTTCCATTTGCCCACCGCAGTAAAATTAAACCAGACCAAATGCTTTGCCGGCAAGTACGGCGAAAGTTCGCAGCAATGTAGTGTTTCAAAAACAAGTGACGGTATAAAAGTCGAAACGCTAAGAGCACTCCAGCCATACGAAACCTTGACTGGGTTAATTAGCATACAAAAAGGCAGTTTTGCCCAACCAACTAGGGTTGATTGGCTGAAAGAAAACCTCAAAAATATATTATCGTTTTTGGCGTTGCCGATACTAGTTTTATTGCCTAGTTTTCGGTATTGGTATAAAAATGGCAAAGATTCAAAAGGTCGAGGCGTTATTGTTTCTCAGTATGACGCACCTGACAAATTGCGACCAGCAGAAGTTGGGACATTAGTTGATTACCGAGTAGACAACAGAGATATATCGGCAACAATTATAGACCTAGCAATACGCAAATATTTAAAGATTATTGAAACCAAAAAAGATAGATTTTTGTTAAAAGACAAGTTGACATACGAGTTTGAGCTAATAAATCCAAGTACCACAGGACTAAAAAGCTATGAACGAGATATTTTATGGGGAATATTCGGCGCCAAAACCGAAGTTGACATCCAGGTGGGTCAAATAGTCAACGTCAATGATTTAAAGGGCAAGATGTACAAAGTCATTCAGGAAGTCCGAGAAACGGTTAGTTTGTCTTTGGCTCAAGAAGGATATTTTAATGGAAGCCCCCTTAGGGTGGCTGGAAAGCTTTTTCTTGTCGTAACTGCTGTAGTCATCTCATTATTTGTTTTTGGCGCTATTTTGGGAATATGGTATGTTTTTGGCGGTTTAATAACCACGGCGTTCTTGATAATCTTTGCAATGTTGATGCCCAAAAGAACCGAAAAAGGAGTGATGGCAAAAGAACATATTGAAGGTCTGAAGCTATATTTGTCAGTTGCCGAAAAAGAAAGATTAAAGATGCTTCAGAGCCCGGATTCTCCCTACGCAAAAAAATCTTTAGGGCCGAAGCGAACCGTAGAATTATTCGAGAAATTGTTGCCATTCGCCGTAGCCCTAGGCGTAGAAAACGCTTGGGCAAAACAGTTTGAAGACATCTACAAATCACCTCCTGATTGGTATAGCGGAAATTGGACTACCTTTAATGCGTTGGTTTTTGCCAACAGTTTGTCGACCTCGTTAAATACAATGGGTGCTAATTTTTCACCACCAAGTAACTCTGGCAGCAGTGGATTTTCGGGTGGCGGAGGCTTCTCCGGCGGTGGTGGTGGAGGTGGTGGTGGTGGCTGGTAGCCAAGAAATTCTACTGTTGGAATAAATTGATAAAAATTGTATAATACTACAGCTTTTGGTCGAGAAATGCTCCCAAATAGCACCTTAACAGGTACAGAATCATAGTATTTTAGTGATTGCGCATGTAACCGACTTATTAAAATTTTGATTTGTTAGCTACATGTGTAATCTAGGACGTATTTGGAAGGATTATGGTCTTATGTCCTAAAGTCCGAGAGTTCGAGTCTCTACGACCACTTGTTCTGATTGGTTCACAAAAATGCTGTTCACAGCTAAGTATACCACCCGGTAATACTAGGGCAACAATGTTTACTTAGTCATTATGGACGACGTAGTAGCCAGCAAAATGTTACCCCGATCCCTACTCACCCAAGGAGGTGATTTACATGACCTTTCGAGGTCGATGCGGTGGTCGCAAGAACCGTCCGTCGGCTTGCCCAAAATGTAAGGGTAAGTTGTCTAACGCATTTGGGAAGTTGACTTGCAGTCATTGCGGCAACTCGGGCACATGCCCAGGCTGTCCCGACTGCGGTCGGTAACCCGAGGGGGCGTGACAGGACTATGAGAACAATTTGTGCCCCAAAAGGCCTTATTTTCACTTGTACCTGTTACGTCACCAATGTAAATTTACAAAAAATATTAAGTTTTTATTGTTGACGTCGGCTATTGATTAATAGGTAAAAACGTTGTAAACTGGTCATCGTAATTGTGGTTGAGTTTAATTCGATTCCCCTGTTACGAACGTTGACAGATGAAGAAACTACCCATTGAAAATGTTCCATGGGACGGTGCTGTTTGAAAATATAAAGTAGTTAAACAATACCGTCTCTATGATGAGGCAAATTTCACGGGTAGAGCCAAAGTATCTGGGTTGCGGGCGCGACACTTGATATGGTTGGTAAGTTGGTTCGATTCCAGCCTACCCGACGAAGGGGTATTGGATTAGCAAAAAAGACGTTTTTTGCTTCTTCAAAACCCTTCGGGGGAGTATCGGACCAATACGGGTCCCCACCTCGCCGAGGTTCGATACTCCCACCTTCGCGGAGTGCTTGACAAATCGTTATTACGGTTCACGCCCCCCTTTCGTGGATCGGTGGTCGTCAAGCACTCCGCATTAAACCGGCCCCCCAAAGAGCCGGAAACTGGGGAGCGGGGAGCGCCAAGCAAATCAACCTAAGCATTGGGCTGGAATGCAAAGGTTGGAGTAGCTTTGGCTGCCCCCCGCTTCCCTTCGAATAGGACAACCATTTTGCCCTTTAACGGCTAAATAAATCTTCATCTGTCCTTCTCTCTTAGCGTATTTAATTAAGTACTCTGAGCCAGAAGAAATTAAATTAACATGTTAAGCTTAATTTAAATGAAGCAAATTATTAAAATATTAAGTACCGCAAAACACCTTTGGCGTTACTATCTAGCTATAGGTGTCTTCACGGTATTTCTCAGCATATTAACCCTTTCGCAGCCCATGTTCAGCGGCTGGGCTATAGACGAAATGCGAAAAGGCACATCGGCGCGGGTTGACTATGTAGTGATGCTGGCCATAGCAATTTTTGTTATTGATCTAATGCACAATTTGTTTAGCAACATCAGTGGATACTTGGGCGACCAAATGGCCGTTAAATTAAATCGGTCACTCAGCCTTAGCTACTACAAACATATACTTAGCTTGCCGCAAGGATATTTTGACACCGAGCTTTCCGGCAAAATAATCAATCGACTCAATCGTTCCATATTGCAAATCACAAATTTTATGCAGATGATGAGCAATAACTTCTTGCAGTTTATTTTCAGTACTATTTTTTCACTGGCCATTGTTGCAATTTATAGTTGGCAAGTAGCCCTAATGTTGTTTGCTCTTTATCCAATTTACATATGGATGACTTTTCGAAGTAGCGGTACATGGCAGGCTTATCAGGCAAAAAAGAATCATTTTACAGATGTGGCTAGCGGTAGGTTTGCCGAAGCAATTAGCCAAGTAAGGGTAGTTAAAAGTTTTATCCAAGAAGCACGCGAACTTACCTTTTTCGATCATCTGCAGAAAAAAGTGGTTAAAACTAACGCGCCACAGTCGAAGTTTTGGCACGTACGTGACGTGCAGCGGCGACTGGTTTTAAACGTAATATTTTTAGCGGTTTACATTTATATTTTTAAGGGTGGCGCAACGGGCCAATTTACACCCGGTCAAGTTGTGGCACTGATTTTGTACGCATCTCAAATTAGGATACCGATATTCACGATTAGCTTTTTAGTGGAAAATACTCAAAAAGCCGTAGCCGACAGTAAAGATTACTTCGAAATATTAGAATTAAAACCAGAGATAAAAGATACTCCAAATGCCAAAAATATAAATGTAATTGCCGGAAGTATCGAGTTTAAAAATGTTGGATTTAGTTATGACAATAAACAAACCGTACTTAGAGATATTTCCCTAAAAATCAAGCCAGATAGTAAGGTAGCACTAGTCGGCGAAAGCGGTGAAGGTAAAACAACGCTTACAAATTTACTTATGAGATTATATGAACCCAGGCTTGGTAGTATTTCAAT
This sequence comes from Patescibacteria group bacterium, assembly GCA_038064135.1. Taxonomy (GTDB): domain Bacteria; phylum Patescibacteriota; class Saccharimonadia; order Saccharimonadales; family OMJO01; genus JBBTTS01. Next base: position 25,828 of record JBBTTS010000014.1, read on the forward strand.
TGATGGCCAGGATATATCACAAGTAACTCAAAATAGCCTAAGGTCGCAAATCGGTGTAGTTTTTCAGGACCCGGCGCTATTTAGTGGCACAATTTTCGAAAATATAGCTTATTCTAATTCAAATGCTACAAAATATGACGTAATTAAGGCAGCCAAGGCCGCCAACGCTGACGATTTTATTGAACAGTTCGAAAATGGATATGATACCGAGATTGGTGAGCGTGGCTTAAAACTGAGTGGTGGACAAAAGCAGCGAATTGCAATTGCCAGAGCACTCTTGAAAGACGCGCCAATATTAGTGCTCGACGAAGCCACCAGTAGCTTAGATAGCAAAAGCGAAGCCATGGTGCAGGAAGCTTTAAAACGACTTATGAAAGGTCGGACAACCATTATAATCGCCCACAGACTAAGTACAATTCAGCATGTGGACCAGATTGTAACTATAAAAAATGGCAAGATTGATGAAGTTGGGTCACCAAGCAAACTGTCAAAATCTGATGGCATTTATGCTCAACTACTTGAACTGCAACAAACCAAAAACGAAACCACCAAAAAGAAGTTGCGTGCCTACGATATTGCTAGCTAGAAAAACTACAACATTTTTAATATCCTCCAGCTACAACAAGTAAGCTATACTAATAATCACAAATTAAGGAGGGAACCTTTCATGGCAAAACCGCACCAAAGGGTATTTGCGTTGATTACCGCAATCTTATTTTTTGCTACTACTATTGCATTTAGCGCGTTGGTGGTGTGGCAAATCCGTAAAGATCAACAAGCCGAAAAGAAGGCAAATAGCACTACACAAAACGAACAATCACAACAAAATAATCAAAGCCAGGAGGGCAAATTGCAAGGCACTAAACTCGCGGACTTTACACCACAAACAGAACCAATCACGGAACTTAAAATTATCGATTTAACTGTTGGTACGGGTGACGAAGCCAAAGAAGGCGGCAGTGTGACGGCCCATTATACTGGGGCGCTGGTTGCTGATGGAAATATTTTTCAAAGCTCCAAAGATACTGGTCAACCATTTACATCAGCATTGGGTGGACTTATAGAGGGTTGGCAAAAAGGCATACCAGGCATGAAAGTAGGCGGCAAGCGTAGGCTAGTAATCCCCTACACCCAGGCATATGGTGAAGCTGGTCGTCCAGATGGCGGAATCCCAGCCAAAGCCGATTTAGTATTTGATATAGAGTTAATATCAGTGCAGTAGTAAACACAACATATAGGGTATTGCATAAGCATATACACACCATATATACTGAATGGTAACCTCACAAAAATTAATAAAAAATCAAATAAGGAAGGAAGATATGATCAAAAACATCACCATCTTTACCACCAATACCTGTGCGTATTGCGGTATGGTTAAAAAGTGGTTAGGAGCAAAGGGCTATGCTTACGAAGAAGTTAATTTAGACAGCGCGCCCGAAAGACAAAAAGAAGCCTTTGAATTAAGTGGGCAATTGGCCGTGCCTGTAACAGTGGTTACTAAAGAGGATGATTCAAAGGAGGTTATAGTGGGCTATAACCTAGCCCGACTGGCCCCCGCCGTCAGTTAGCGTTTCTGGCAGGCATTGCGGTCTTTTCGCTCCGTGTGCTCGTGCGCAGTGCCGTTTGCATAGCTTACTGCGCGTCTCGCGGTAAAAGACCACACTACCTCACCAAATTCCGTTAATTTGTCATCATTTTAGTATTTCGTTGTTCTCGCGGAAAATAAGAGAATACTTTATACTAACAATTAATTAGTTGGGGAGTTTATGACTGAGGATACAAAAATTCACGACGTGGTGATGATCGGGGCCGGGCCGGCAGCTCTGAGTGCGGCAATTTACACTACTCGTGAAGACCTTGACACAGTGTTGTTCGAAAAAGGTGTGATTGGTGGGTTAGCTGCAATAACTGACTGGGTAGACAATTATCCAGGGTTTTCTAAAGGAATTTCGGGCCTGGATTTATCCGAAGAACTCCGCATGCAGGCCGAACGATTTGGGACCGATATACGACTTGGTGAAGTCACCGAAATAATTGATGAAGGAAAGACCAAATTTCTCAAGACAACAGATGGCGATGTTCGTGCAAAGGCCGTACTGATTGCCACAGGTAGTGATTATAAAAAACTAGGCATCCCTGGCGAGAAAGAATATTACGCCCGCGGCGTACACTATTGCGCAACATGCGACGGTGCGTTTTACCGCGATAAGCGACTGGTTGTGGTGGGCGGCGGTAATTCGGCATTACAAGAAGCAATCTTTTTAACTAAATTTGCCAGCAACATTGATCTGTTGGTTCGTGGTGATAAGTTTAGAGCCAGCGAAGTTCTACAAAAAGAATTATCAAAACATGCTGATAAAATTTCGGTTCATATGAATACTACCACCGATGAAATTGTAGCCGGAGAAGATAAACTAGTAACTCATGTAATTGGCACCGACAAAATAACAGGTAAGCGGGTTAAGTTCGATACCGACGGCGTATTTATTTTTATTGGACTATTGCCAAATACTCAATTTTTACAAAACTCCAAAGTAGAATTAGACGAAGTCGGCATGATTAAAACGGACCCGAATTTGCAAACCACTATTTCTGGAGTTTATGCGGCTGGTGATGTAAGAAGCGGTGCTACTATGCAAATAGCTAGCGCTAGCGGCGAAGGCGCAACCGCTGCATTAATGATTCGAAAATACCTAGAAGAACAAGAAAGGCAAGCTAGCTAGATGGCTACCGACAAAGATAGTCTTTTTGAACTTTGCTTGGCACATTCCAGCGCAGAACGGGCCATAAAGAGCTCTATGAACAAGGCTTTAGAAAGATATGAACTAACACTATTAGAATGGTTATTAATTTGTGTGGTCAACACTTTTGGGAGTAACGGCTTAAGTATGACAGCGGTTTCAACGGCGTTAAATATTAATCTTGCGCAAACAAATGTGCTTGCTATTAGACTAGTAAAGCGCCGGTTAATTAGGCAAAGGACGCAGCGCCACGACAGGCGTACCAGGCATCTTATCATTACCGCCAAGGGTAAATTTATTTGTGAACGTAGTAAGTCGCAAATAAAAACAATTCAGAGGATGATTAATTCAGAATTTACTAAAGACGAATTAAATGCATATATTCAAGGGCTTGAAAGAATGAGTCATGCTGTAACTTCCGGTCAACCGGCACGCATTGCCGCAGAGGTAATCATTACACCAAAATTAACTGCCGCAACCGAAGATAATTAAACGGCTATCAAATTTCCTTATAGCCAGGGAAAAAATCGGTTACTAAATTTTCTGGCGGCACACCGGCCAGCTTCAAATCATAAAAAAGTTGTTCTATCATCGTTTCTGGCCCAGAAAGATACACTAAATGTTCTTTTTTAATTGACGGAAATACCATTGGGGAATTTAAAATTCCGGTTTTGCCACGCCAATTTACCGGGTCGCTAACCACAATTTCCAAATTAGCCGCCGACCTTATTTCTTTTTCAAAAACAATTTCATTTTCGCTATGTACCCCATACATTACATCAATGGTGCGCTTTTCGTTTTGCGATACCGTCCATCTAAGCATGCTATGTACAGGCGTAATACCGATTCCGCCAGCAACCATTAGTAGTGGCCTTAAATTATTTTTTGGTAGAACAAAATCACCCATGGCGTCGGTAAGCTTTACGGTTTGTCCGATATTTAAAAGCCAAAGAGCACTTTTGAGCGAACTGCTATTTTGGGTAGAAAATTTAGTAGTTATGGTAAGTAATTCTTCACTAGGCGAGCTAGAAAGTGTAAACCATCTTTTAATTCCACGGTCATCGGGTTCTTTGTGGAACAGAATCAACTCAATAAATTGGCCAGCAATATAATGAAAGCCGGGCGGTTTTTGAAAGCTAAAGCTTATGATTTTGTCGTTCAGTGGTTCAACTTTTACCAGTTCTACATCGTACATCAAAAATAGTATAAACCTTTATTTGGTGAGTAAATCTATCAATTCTTTTGGTTTATTGGTTGCAATTGTCACACTTGGATAAATTGCATTAATAATTTTGGCAATTACAGAAAAATTAACGGTGTATACCATAAGTTCTATCTTCCAGCGACGCGCCAACCAAACAACAATCGGGTTAATTGCCATCCAGTGCGTGCCGATTCCATAAAATCCATATGACCGAGCAATTTTTAAGCAGTGCAGGGGCCGCCAAAAAGTCAGGCTGAAGCAAGGAATATTTAATTGCAAAGCATGAAATTTAGCTAGCTCATCGTAGTTAAATGATAATACACTGACATTTGAAAAATTATTATTGCGAGCAAATTCATTAAGCTGAACTGACCAGTTTTTAGCCTTTGCCTCTATAAAAACGTGTTTATTTTTGCGATATTTCAGAGCGTCTTTTAAGGATGGTGGTGGTAAGCCGTCTTTTAGGGTGACGTTTTTGGTTAGCCACTTAAGTGAATTTTTAGAAATTTTTCCACGTATTCCAGCGGTACGCTTAAAACTGGCATCGTGACTAATAATAAACTGACCACCGCTAGTTAAACGTATATCGAATTCGATAGCGTATATATTTAGTTCAGTTGCTTTTTGAATAGCCGTTTGACTGTTTTCAGGTGCGTCATTGCTTGCTCCGCGGTGTGCAATTACTTTTGGACCAGAGGGAGTCATTTTATTGTTTTAAGTCGCCAATTTTTAAGCTTTGCAGCTCAGAGCTGGCATTTGTACTATGTGGGGTGCCACTTCCCACGGCTTCACCGTCTTCGGTTTTGCGTTCGGTAAACAAGCTTGTTCCATCTGTGCCGCAAGCACGAATAATTTCATCTCCACCCGGGTGTCGGCCGATGAATTTGGTTAAGTCATAAACTTGGTCTTCGATTATTGTCCAGCAGTCACTTTTAGAATTATGTTTAATAACGTCATCTTTGGTAAAGAATTTAATTTCTTGTTCTATCTGATCACCATTGGATGAGTTTTGATTGATTTCTGAGTTAGATTGATTAGAGGTCCGTTGTGTAGAATTGTTCGATTTTTGGTCTTTGTTGCCTGTAAAGAACACAATTCCGGCAACAACTATGACGCCAGCCACCAACGATACTACAATTAGCATTTTATTAGACTTATTTTGTGGTGCTTGGGTTGGCTCTAGGTCCATCTTTTCTCCTTAAATTATTCCATATAATTATGACACAGATGAAATTTACTGGCCAGTACGCTATACTTTAGCGTGAAGTAAAAGGAGCAAATAATGGGCTATCCATTTAATAAATTGACGTTTGGTAAAGACGGCGAGCACGTAACGACAGTTATAGAGATACCGAAAGGTTCGATGCTAAAAGCGGAATGGAGTCGTAAAGACGAATATTTTGTACTTGATCGCATAGAGCCTGGCATATTTGCTAAGCCAACCAACTACGGCTTCATTCCTCAAACTTTAGACGAAGACGGTGACGAACTCGACACCTTGGTGATCACATCCGAGCCATTGCCTATGGGGCTTGTAGTGGAAGCTCGCGTTATTGGCATGGTTGATTTTGTAGACGATGGCGACAATGACCATAAAATTATCGTTGTTCCAACCGACGATCGTCACTATGGCAAAATAACCGGCTACAAAGAGTTGGGCGAACAAGCCATCAAGCAAATCGAGCATCACTTCAACCACTACAAAGACCTAAAGAGTGGTGGTACTGAAGTGCGGGGCTTTGCTGATGCCAATGAGGCCTGGAAGATTATCCGTGAATGCTCCGAGCGAGCCCAATCCGACAAGTGGTGGTGAGAATACCGTGTGCCTAATTAGACGTTGACCAGATATCGTCTTACTCGTACAATTAGGTTATTGATTTCTGCTTAAGCTAAAACTGGGGGTTGGGTATATATGAAGACAAAAGTTGCAATAAATGGATTTGGCCGAATCGGGCGGAACACTTTTAAGATCGCCTTTGAACGCTCCGACCTAGAAATCGTAGCTATTAATGACTTAACCGACACAAAAACCCTGGCGTATCTGCTAAAACACGACAGTACTTATGGTACTTACAGCCATCAGGTTGAGTTTGATGAAACCAATATTATTGTTGATGGTAAAAAAATTCCTATTTCAGCCGAAAAAGACCCAACCAAATTACCCTGGAAGCAATTGGAAGTTGACGTAGTAATCGAATCTACCGGCCGATTTACGCAAAAAGAAGATGCTGGCCAACATCTGACGGCTGGTGCAAAAAAAGTTGTTATCTCGGCACCAACCAAAAGTGCTGATGTTGATACTTTAGTGCTGGGGGCTAACGAAGAGAAGTTAGATCAAGCTGGCGATATTGTTAGTAACGCAAGTTGCACAACCAACTCTGTAGCCGCAGTTATGGCGATTATGGAAGAATCGTTTGGGGTCGAAAAGGCCATGTTAACCACCGTCCATAGTTATACTGCCAGCCAGGTATTGCAAGATGCACCAGCCAAAGATTTACGCGAGGCCCGAGCCGCCGCCGAAAACATCGTACCAACCACTACAGGCGCGGCTATAGCTGTTACATTGGCCCTACCGCAACTCAAAGATAAATTTGATGGTTTGAGTATTCGCGTGCCTAGCCCAGTGGTTAGTCTTAGTGACATAACACTTGTCCTTAAGCGCGAAACTACTAAAGAGGAAATAAACCAAGTATTCAAAGACGCTGTCAAAGAAGCCTATTTTCAGGGTATTTTAGATGTCAGCGAAGAACCTTTGGTGAGCAAAGATTATGTCGGTAATAGTCATAGTGGAATCATAGATTTGCTTTTAACAAATGTAGTCGGTGGCAATTTAGTAAAAGTTGTCGTGTGGTACGACAATGAATGGGGTTACAGCAATCGACTAGTAGAAATGGTAGCTGACCTTGGTAAAATCCTGTCAAATTCTTCAGCTAATGCATCAAATCCTGTAGTTGGAGAGACGGACACAACAGTTAATCAGCCGATCGAAAATGACCAAACTGCACCGCCATTAGTTCCTGCGACCGAAAAAGCTAACGAAGTTACAATCCAGCCTGCAGCACCGGGTTTGCAAAATCAGATCCTATCATAAAGAAGGTTATTAAAAACTATTTATGAAAATATTCATCGGCTCCGATCATAACGGTTTTCATATGCGAGGAGAACTTGTCCAATATATAAAAAGAGCCGGTTATGACGTCGAAGACGAAGGTGAAAAGCGCCAAGACCCACAAGATGACTTTCCGGTGGTGGCCCGCCGGATAGTCAAAGATATCCTGGGTAGTAATGACGATGACCCAAGAGGGATTTTAATATGTGGTAGTGGTCAAGGAATGTGCATGGCCGCTAATCGATTTCGTGGAATACGTGCCGCATTGGGCTACGACATGGCGACCGTTCGCGACGCCCGAAATGACGACAATAGTAATGTACTTTGCTTGCCAGCTAAAACTTTAGCCAAAGACAAATCTAGGGTAATTGTTGAAACTTGGCTCAACACCCCATTTGCTGGTGCCACGAGGTTCAAAAGGCGTATCCAGGAACTTGATTCTTTATGATTGATGTTTGCCCAACAATTACGGCTACCGATTTACACGAATACCGCAAACAGATGGAATTGGTAGAGGGTTTTGCTACACGAATACATATAGACTGCATGGACGGCGATTTTACCCCAACAAAGTCGCCGGACTTATCTCAAGCTTGGTGGTCAGAAAACGTTCGAGCCGACATACACTTTATGTATCGCTATCCGCTAGATTATTTGGACACATTGATTCGGCTAAAGCCTAAATTAGTAATTGTTCAGGCCGAAGCCGAAGGAAATTTTAGACATTTAGCCAATCAACTTCATAAAAATCACATAAAAGTTGGGGTTTGTATATTGCCAGAAACTGATTTGATCGTAATTAAACCGGCTCTCAGTTGGATAGATCATGTGCTAATATTTTCTGGAAAACTTGGTTATCACGGTGGAGTTGCCAATTTAGGTTTGCTTAGTCGAGCAGAAACTTTAAAAAAATGGAAAAGCAATGTCGAATTGGGTTGGGACGGCGGAATAAATGAAAATAATGCTAAACAACTTATCACAGGCGGTATTAGTGTCCTAAATGTTGGGGGGGGAATTCATAGCTCTGGCGACCCTGCGGCTGCATATAGAACACTGCTTTCACTCACTGATTTACAATAATCGCTTATGTTACACTAAAGCCTATAAATATAGAGGGAAAATTGAAAAAGTTAACGCTAGAACAGCTCGAACTTAAAGCCACCGAAATACGCGAAGACATTATTCGTATGCTCGAACATGCTGGCAGTGGTCATAGCGCCGGGCCGCTTGGTCTGTCTGATATATTTACAGCACTATATTTTGATGTGCTTAAACACGATCCGCATAAGCCAGATTGGCCGGATCGCGATATTCTGCTTCTTAGTAATGGGCATTGTGTACCTGTTAGGTACGCTGCAATGGCGCACGCTGGTTATTTTGATCGTAAAGAATTATTGACGTTGAGGCAGTTTGGATCGCGACTTCAGGGTCACCCCGAGCGCGAAAAATTACCAGGCATTGAGCACACTAGTGGCCCGCTAGGCTGTGGCTTGAGCCAAGCATGTGGTATGGCGCTGGCTATGCGAATGGACCTGCAAACACATCGTTGGGTTTACGTGGTGATGGGTGACGGCGAACTAGATGAAGGAAATGTTTGGGAAGCAGCTATGCTTGCTGCAAAATACAAGCTCAACAATATTATCGGCATTATCGATAGAAACAACATTCAAATTGATGGCCCTACCGAAGTTGTTATGCCATTAGAAGATTTAAAAGATAAATGGGGAGCCTTTGGCTGGCACGTTATCGAAGTTAACGGCAATGACATCGAAGCAGTAATCGATGCTTGTGCTATGGCCCGGGCTGTCGTTGAAAAACCAGTCATGATTATCGCTCACACCATACCGGGAATGGGTGTAGATTTTATGGAGTATGACTTTCACTGGCACGGCATGCCACCAAATCACGAACAGGCCAAAGAAGCTCTGCATGATCTTCGAACTCTGAAGGGTAAAATCAGGAGCGAACATGAATGAGATGCATTTGGTTAAAGACGTTCAAGTTAAAGGCCTAGCAACTGAGCCGATTCGAAAAGGTTTTGGAAGGGGCTTATTAGTGGCTGGACAACAAAATGCCAATGTGGTCGCAGCTTGTGCTGATTTGACCGAATCTACCCAGATGCATTTGTTTCGGGATGAATATCCGGAACGATTTGTGGAGATTGGTGTTGCTGAGCAAAATTTGGTTACGGTAGGGTCGGGGCTGGCGGCTATGGGAAAAATACCATTCGTGAGTAGTTATGCAGCATTTAGTCCGGGGCGAAACTGGGAACAAATACGTACAACAATATGCTTAAATAATCAGCCAGTCAAAATTATTGGTAGTCATGCGGGAATTTCGGTTGGCCCAGATGGTGCCACTCATCAAATGCTGGAAGATATTGCTTTGATGCGGAGCCTACCAAACATGGTAGTTTTAGCCCCTTGCGACAGCATTGAGGCCGAAAAAATGACTATGGCAATGGCAAACGACCCAAGGCCTAATTATATGCGCCTAGCACGCGAAGCCACACCCGTGTTCACTACCCCAAATACTCCATTAGAAATCGGCAAAGCATATATATTTGAGCCCGGTAATGATGTAACAATAATTGCCACAGGCACTATGACATATCAGGCGCTTTTAGCTGCTCAAAAATTGTTTAAAGAAGGTATAGATGCCGAAGTTCTGCATGTACCAACAATTAAGCCGCTAGACATTGAAACAATACTTAAAAGTGTGCGCAAAACCCGCGCAGTCGTGACAGCTGAAGAAGCCCAAATCAATGGTGGTTTGGGCGGAGCAATCGCTGAGCTGCTTGGTGAGGAATTGCCCATTCCTCTTCAGCGAGTTGGAGTGCGGGATCGCTTTGGCGAATCGGGAAAACCTGAGGAGCTAATGGATCATTTTGGTCTTAGTGACAAAAACATCATGCTGGCCGCCCACATTGTTAACGATAAAAAGTAAGTCTTTAGAATCTAATTTTCGCCAAAAATTCTTTTTCGAAGTGTTAATAAACGAACAAAAATAATTAAAGTGTGTAAACCAATAAAAGTAATTCCAGAACCCATCAATATATGCACCAATGCCGAAATGCTAAAAAATAATTCGCCGGCTTGGTAAAACAAGCCTCCTGCAAGCGGTATTAATACACCTACTAAAGTCAACGTATATATAAAAAGTACAATTCCGGAACAAAATCGAAAAATGGCTTTAGATAAAAAATTTCGAAGCGGTGATGAAACATCAACACCTTTCGGGTGTAAATACTTGGTATATGCCAAGTCATTGCCAAATTCGGTAGAGAAATTGATTCCCAGCCAAACAAATATATAAACCATTAGCCCAATCATTCCCCAAAACACCACGACTACCAAGTTTCTGGCAGCCAAATCACCGACTAGCTGAGACAACATATCGTTAATGGTGGTTAACACCGAATCGCTAAAATTAAAATCTTTCGGGGTAAATAGCAGCTCCCTAACATAACTACTTAACGAACTAAATGCTAATAAAATTGTCGAGACAGTATAGGTAAATAGTCCGATTCCTGTAGGCAAGAGCCAGGCTAAAATTTGATAAAATTTTGTCGAAGATTTAGGCATATCTATACCTTATTATATGCTATGCTTATAAGCGTTAGCAATTAGTCAAAATATATGTCACTATCACTTAGGCAAATCCGCGAAAATTGTCAGGCAGCCAGAGATGCCATGGAACGCGCCCGTCAACAACAGTTTGCACTCGGGGCTTTTAACCTCGACAACCAAGAAACACTTCGTGCAGTTGTGGGTGCTGCAAAAGCAAAACAGGCTCCATTAATGGTAGAAGTCAGCCAGGGCGAGGTAGAAGCACTTGGTCTAGAAAATGTTCGTGATATGGTTGACAATTATATACAAGAATTTGGCGTGGAAATGTATATTAATTTAGATCACAGTCCAAGTATTTCCGACGCAATTGCCGGTATAGAAGCAGGGTTTGAATTTATTCATATTGATATTTCGCAAGCTAATCACGATGCCAGCGAGCAGGATATCATAGATCAAACCAAAGAAGTGGTCGAATATGCCAAACTCACAGGTGCCTTGGTGGAAAGCGAACCTCATTATTTTGGCGGAAGTAGCAACCTGCACACCGAATCGATTAACTACGAAGAAATTAAAAAGACTTTCACAACACCCGAAACTGCACGAACATTTGTTGCCGCAACCGGTATCGACACTTATGCTGCAGCAATCGGAAATTTACATGGCCAGTACCCCGTACCTAAAGTACTTGATCTTAATCTTCTACAGCAAATCCGCGGCACAATTGAATGTAATATAAGTCTACACGGAGGCAGCGGCACACCTGGTAATTATTTTATGGATGCGGTCAAAATTGGTGTATCTAAAATTAATATAAATTCTGATATGCGGGTAGCTTACCGAAAAACTCTCGAAAAAAAATTAGCTGAAAACCCAACCGAATTTGCTGTAATAAAACTAATGGATGATGTTATTTCCGCTGTTCAGTCAGTTGTCGAAGAAAAAATAGATATGTTTAATGCTGCAGGCAAGGCTGTGATAAAATAACTGCAATAAAGATGGTGGGCAATGTCTAGAATTGATGTGTTAAGTATTGGTGATGTAGTAACCGACGCGTTTATTCGGTTATTCGATGACCGAGCCGAGGCGTATAAAAACGAGCAAGGTAAGTGGCTGGCAATGCCTTTTGGAACAAAAATTCCGTTCGATCATGCCGAAATAATAGAAGGTGTTGGCAACGCTGCAAATGCAGCAGTTAGTTTTGCAAGACTTGGCTTAAATAGTGGATTAGTAAGTAATGTTGGTAGTGACCAATATGGTCGAGACATATTAAGGGCGTTAAATGAACAAGATGTCGATACGAGGTTTGTTCACATAAACCCCAAAAAAATAAGCAATTACCACTATGTTTTGTGGTATAAAGAAGAACGTACAATTTTAATTAAACATGAAGAGTATGACTATCATTGGCCCAGGTTTCGTGAATCCGATATACCGAAATGGATTTACTTCAGTTCAATTAGTAAAAACGCTCTCGAGAAGTATCATGACCGAGTATCTGATTGGCTTGCAGAAAATCCCGAGGTAAAATTTGCCTTTCAGCCGGGCACGTTTCAGATGGAAGCAGGCGTGGATCGTCTAAAAGAGTTGTATGCACGCTCGGATGTTTTAGTGTTTAACTGTGAAGAGGCAGCCGCAGTTACTGGCGGTAATCACGAAGATGTTCACGATTTGCTAGATAAAATGCACAATATTGGCGCAAAAGTTGCAGCCGTAACCGACGGGCCAGCAGGTGCATATGCCAGTGATGGAAATACCCGATTATTTATGCCACCTTATCCTGACCCCGCACAGCCTAAGGAACGGACTGGCGCTGGTGACGCATTTACTTCAACCTTTGTAGCGGCTATTATCAAAGGTAATACAATCGAAGGTGCCTTGCAATGGGCGCCTATAAATTCGATGAATGTCGTCCAACATGTAGGGGCTCAGGCTGGCTTATTAACCGAAAAAGAGTTGGCTGAATTATTACAAAAAGCTCCAGAATGGTATCGACCACAACCTTTTTAAGAATCTACTAATTTATTTTTAAATTTATACATACCTACTACACCAAGTACAGTACTGGCAATTAATCCAAGATTTCTAGCGGCTTTTCCATGGGGTTTTTCTACTAGCGGCGACATACCAAACGCTAACGCGGTCATTAGTCCGGCGGCTTTAAGTTTATTTATATAAATTGCGTCTGTTCGCTTACCTTCTGCCTCGGCCAGATTTCGTATTTTGGCCATAGATATTTCACGCCAACTACTAATGGCAATTACACCGCCAACAATGGCGGCTGAAGCTAAATTTCCATCCACGATGTCCCTTGCAGCTGTAAAACCTAGCAGACCAAAAGTGAGTCTACGATCGGCTTCGTGGTCCTTAACGCTTCCTTCGACAGTTGTTGGCTCTTCTAATATTTGTGCAGCCCGACGTGCCAAGTCGCCATCGAGCCGGTCAGTAGTTGCAACGCCAGCTGTGGTAATAGCTAACGGCCAATTAGGCCCAAATAGCAAAAACGCTGGACCTAGTAATAAGCTGGAATTTGCTCTGATATCTGAAAGTGCATTAGCGATACTGCGGAGTTTTTCAGCTTCGTTAAAATTTTGTTCTTCCAGAGTAGTAATCATTTAATGCTAACTCTAAAGACATGGGTGTTATTGTGCAAGCACAAGCTTTACCCCGGGACGCTAGTGTTATATGCTTAAGTTAACTATGAGTACACTTTTGGCAGACTTGCTGCAAGCCAGGCAGCCTCAATTTGGGTTAGCTGTAGATCATCTAGAACTTTCCAGCGGTCGTACTAGCCAGGACGTAAGACTAATGGCCGACATTGTGGCTAGTGCTCACAATAAAACTAAACAACTAGGCCTAGACCCGATGGACACTACGGCCCAAGAACTTTATGGTGCATTAATGAACTTAGCCGCTCTTCATGATCAGTTTTTACTGCTTCGTTTGGGACTAAATCCATCAACTAGCGAAGCGGAACTGAATAAAAACATTTTAATTCTGGTTGGTAAACTTGGCATAAATAAATCTTGTTGGGCTATTAAACATAGTGTTATGAAGCGAATAATAAAATCTCATCCTCCGAAAAAAGTAATGAAATTTTTAGGTTTTAGGTCGATAGATTCTATGTTAAAACGCGAAGAAATATCCAAAATTCTGCTTTGTTCGCGAAAAGTAGAAAGCACCAAATGGTTTGACGGACTTTTCAAGTTATATCACAAACTACAACCCAACGATTTTGAAATTCGATCGATTGAATTTATATATTTAAGTGAAATGTTCCAGGGCGAATCATTTAATATAAATAGTCCAACAACAAATGTTTTTGCAGCAAAAGAGCTGGGATGTATAGGCCTATCCTCAGTTGGCAAAAAACTGAAAACTGGCCAAACTATTGCTACTTTGACACTTGTACTGCACGCCATTAATGAAGTTCGCTTGTACAGTTCATATTTTAGGCATTTACAAACTAAAAGTAGTTTTGGTAAAAGCATTGTAGCCGTGC
>JBBTTS010000014.1:39962-71828 GCA_038064135.1 Patescibacteria group bacterium
CGCAGATGATGCTCACCCTGTAAAAATCGGCAAAGAAACAGTTCATTGGCGAGTTTTACAGGGTTACTTTGGTCAGCTAGAGCCGTCTCAACATCCGGAATTGTTCGAACCGCACGTTCAGCCCGAAGATCTGCAGTGGCGAAGTGCCGAAGAAGTATTATTTCGGCTGGAACCAGCGCTTCAGTTTTGGCATGATATGAATTATGTTGGTTCAGATTTTGACGAGGGTCCGGTAAGTTTTAATCTACTAGACGTCACTTTAAACATGCTGTATAACTCTCCATTTGAACGTAGATCGTTGCGATTTATGCAGGCCAGTTTATGGAACGAGTTACTTATTAGGTATATTAGCCAGCCAATTTTGGAACAACTTGTCTTAAAACAGCTAGATCGACAAGAATTTACTCCCGAATTAGCCGACCTAAGCATAAGCGAGGTATACTAACAACTATGAATTATGCGATTTGTGTTTCTGGGGCGGCGGCTGGTAAAACGGTTGAGCCTGATAAGGAACTTGCTGAGCGTGTTGGCGCTGCTATAGCTAAAGCTGGTCATATAATTACTACAGGTGCTACTGTTGGTTTACCATACTATGCCGCTCGTGCAGCTAAGGTCGAAGGCGGCATGAGTATAGGATTTTCGCCCGCCGCTACAGTTCGTGAGCACATATATAAATATCGACTTCCAATAGGTATATTCGATTTCGTGAACTACACTGGCCTAAACTACGTTGGTCGTGATGCATACCTGGTTTTATCGAGCGATGCCGTGATTACAATTGGCGGAAGATTCGGTAGCTTGCACGAATTTACAACTGCACTAGAAAGTAATACAATTTGCGCTATTTTACAGGGTTCTGGAGGTGCTGCCGACTTCATTGATGATATTATGAAAAATCTTGAACCAGTCCACAAAGACAATGTAATTTACGATAACAGTCCCGAAAATTTGGTTGCAAAAGTGATTGCTCGATTGGATAAAGATTATAAAGATATTGACACCAAAGCACTTGCAGCGTGTTGGTATTTGGATGATGATTGTGATGAATATGGCCGTCCGAAGCCAAAATCAAAAAACCACGGTGGTTAAACTGTTACAATAGTTTAGTGAAATTTGAGTTAAAAAGTGACTACAAACCTACTGGCGATCAGCCTACGGCTATAGAGTCACTGGTCTTAGGATTAAATAACGACACCAAAGAACAGGTGCTTTTAGGCGTAACTGGTAGCGGCAAAACTTTTACTATGGCAAATGTCATAAATAATGTTCAACGCCCCACGCTTGTTTTAAGCCATAATAAAACATTAGCCGCGCAACTTTATGGGGAATTTAAACGATTTTTTCCTAACAATGCTGTTCATTATTTTGTAAGTTACTTTGATTATTACCAACCAGAGGCTTACATCCCGCGCAGCGATACATATATAGAAAAAGACAGCCAAATAAATGAGGAAATAGATCGATTACGACACGCTGCAACCAGCTCATTGTTAAGTAGGAGAGACGTAATAATTGTAGCTAGCATTAGTTGTATTTATGGAATTGGTTCGGTCGATGACTATGGGGAAATGGCAATTAAAATTAAAATTAGTGAACGCAAAGTTCGTGATAAGTTTTTGCGCCAACTAACGGATATTCAATATCAACGAAATGACATAGATTTTCATCGCAGTACTTTTCGTGTTCGGGGCGACGTTATTGATGTGTTTCCTGCTGGTGAGGAGATTGCTTATAGGTTAGAATTTTTTGGCGACGAAGTCGAAAAAATAACCAAAATAAATCCACTAACGGGTGAGGTTTTAGCAAACCTTAAATCAGTGACAATCTTTCCGGGTAGTCATTACGTTACACCGTACGAGAAATTAAAGCTTGCTTTAGGCCAAATCCAGCTCGAATTAGATGAGCGAGCCCAACAGTTCAAAAAATCTGGCAAACTCATTGAGGCTCAACGAATCGCTCAACGTACCAGATTTGATCTGGAGATGATGCAAGAAACAGGATTTGTAAAAGGAATTGAAAATTATAGCCGCTACCTCACCAACCGTGAACCAGGTGAGCAACCAGCGACCTTACTCGATTATTTTCCAGATGATTTTTTGATGATGATAGATGAATCACACATGACTTTACCTCAAGTCAGAGGAATGTATAACGGCGATCGGGCAAGAAAAGAAGTTTTGGTGGAACACGGTTTTCGCCTACCTAGCGCACTCGACAATCGACCGCTAACATTTACAGAATTCGAAAAACACGTTAATCAAGTGATTTATGTCAGTGCTACACCAGCTCAATACGAACTAAGTCGCAGTACCGAACCAATCCAGCAAGTAATTAGGCCAACAGGCTTAGTTGACCCCATTATTCAGATTCGACCGATAGAGGGTCAAATAGATGATCTTATTGCCGAAATTCGTTCGACTGTGGGTAAGCAACAAAGAGTTTTAGTAACAACACTTACCAAACGTATGTCAGAGGATTTAACAGACTATTTAAAAGATTTAAATATAAAAGTAACTTACCTTCATAGTGATGTCGATACGCTTGACCGGACAGACATCCTGCGAGACTTACGGCTAGGTGTATATGACGTTGTGGTAGGCATCAACTTACTTAGAGAGGGTTTAGATTTACCCGAAGTTAGTCTGGTGGCAATTTTGGATGCCGACAAAGAAGGATTTTTAAGGAGCGAACAGGCACTTATTCAAACTGTTGGTCGAGCAGCAAGGCACATTGACGGTCGGGTAGTTATGTACGCCGACAATATAACAGGCAGTATGCAGCGCACTTTAGATGAAACTAATCGTCGCCGAAAAATTCAGGAAGATTACAATAAAAAACATGGCATTACACCTACCGGCATAGCTAAAGCCGTCGAAAAGGGTATGCGGGCAGACTTACCAGAAGAATCCAAACGAGCTAAGCTGGATCTTAAAAAAATTCCTAAAGACGAATACAAACATCTTATAAAAGACTTGAGTACACAAATGGAATTTGCTGCTGCAAATTTGGAGTTTGAAAAAGCCGCTGAGCTGCGTGACATCATAGCTGATATAAAATCTAAGATGTAACATTGTTTTTTCGCTTATGCTATACTTGGCTTAAATAATTTAAGGAGTCAAGATGGAACAGCAAGGCAGTGGTTTAACACCACCGGCTGAGCCCGTTGACCCTCCACATAATGGGGTTGGTGGCGTGTACGCCAAGACACCACAAATTAAGCTGCTTGCATAAGTGGGTTAGTCATAACTGACACGACAGTATCGGCAACAAGATGAGGCCTTACTTGAGGAGCCATATGCCCAGTATTCGGAATGACAGTAAATACATCAACTTCTTCGGAAATCGCCGGATTGGGATTTATTAAGCTGTCGTTACCAAAACCGACAAAGGCAGTGTGGATTCCGGTGCTGCCTAGGGCTCTAAAAGCAGGCCGAAAATCGGCGGTTAAACACGAAATTGCCTCACCAGCTGTGCGGAAGGGGTTTTGGGCAAAGTAACGACCTACTTTTATCGCATTTTTAATATTTAAATCCAAGCTTCCATTATAGATTCCGGGCAACAAATCCATAAAAATACCCCTTGGTAATCCAGCCGGTAGATTTCGCATTAATTGAGGTATTGTTGGTGACCCCATACCGACAATTGCCATTCCTACAACCATGTCGGTTTTATTTGGTGAATTTTCTGCAAACTCTTTGGCGGGGTGGCCTCCCATAGAGTGTGGCAAATGAGCCAAGCGACGCAGGTCTATGGCTTTTATTTCTGGCACTTCGCTTATCAGCCGATTATTATTTGGTAAATTGTCGCTTATTGCTGCCACCGTGTCGGTATGTATGGCTTGCGGTTTTATTAAAGAAAACAATAAATTTTCATGATCACTACGAACCGGTTCGTAGCAAGCTGTGGCAACGCCCATGGCCGCCATTGTGAGCATTAATTTTTCGGAGCTTGCCATAAAACCACCAAAGCCAGGTTCAATTAATGCCCAGCCATTGTACTTTCTTTTACTGGGGTGGGGAACGGCAAGACTTACGTCCACTTGATGTCTTCCAACCGCAACTTGGTCATGAAAGACGGTAGGTGGTGGCTGCATTTCGCCGCTTTCAGCATTTACGCCACCATTTGGCGCAAAAGAACCGCGAAATCTATGTAGCGCATCAAGCATCATGTTTATTTTCCGCTTATTGCTAGTACTTATCCTGCACCCAAATCTAAAAAAAGTAAAGGATAATGAGATTGGCAATCTGTTATAATAGCTACAAATGACAAGACTCACCGACCAAGATATTCTTAAACTTGCTCGATTATCTAGGTTGTCTTTAAGTAGTGATGAAGTTATGAGATTTAAAAAAGAAATTGAAGCTATTTTAAATTACGTAGAACAACTGCAAAAGGTCAAATTAGATGAATTACAGCCGTCTTTTCAGGTAAATGGTTTAAAAAATGTTACTCGTCCAGATGCAATAGTTGACTACGGGTATGATTCAAATGTATTACTAGACAATGCGCCCGCTACCAAAGACGGTCAAATAAAGGTGAAGAGGATGATTGATTGAGTAGTCAGTGGCAACCTATCTCTGATTTAGCCGCAAAAGTTTGTAATGGCGAGCTTAAGGCTGTAGACCTTATTGAACGTGCATTAAAAACGATTCATGATAAAAAAGAATTCGATGCCGTAATATCCACAACCGAAAAGCGTGCTCGCGAAATGGCCGAAAAGATTGATCATGATATAAAAGAAGGTCAATTTGGCGGAAGATTAGCCGGAGTTCCTTTTGTAGCTAAGGATAATTTTTTAACATTTGGTAGCGAAACTACAGCTGCGAGTAACATCTTGAAAGGTTTTAAGGCACCATATCAGGCAACGGCCGTCGAACGATTAGAGGCCGAGGGTGCAATCTGCGTCGCAAAAGCTAATTTGGATGCCTTTGCACACGGAGCAAGCACCGAAAATAGCGATTTTATGATTACCAAAAACCCGTTTAGCAAAAAACATGTTCCTGGTGGTTCTTCGGGTGGGTCAGCTGCAGCAGTAATTTTGGATATGGTTCCATTTGCACTGGGTAGCGATACGGGTGGTTCGATTCGCCTGCCAGCTAGTTTTTGCGGCGCTGTAGGTTATAAGCCAACATACGGACTTGTTTCACGCAGTGGTGTGGTTGCAATGGCTAGCAGTACCGACGTTATCGGCCCAATAACTAAAAACGTAATCGACGCGGCGGTGGTTATGGACGTAATTTCTGGGAAGGATCCACTCGACAGCACTACAATCAACCGCGACAAACAAAACTACGCGGATTTTGATAAAAATATATCTGGAAAGACAATCGGAATAATCGACGAATACATGGGTAACGGTGTTGACGAAGCAGTACGCGAAAAAGTTAACGCTGGTTTAAAAATTTTAGAAAAAAAGGGCGCTAAACTTTTAAAAATTAGTCTGCCAAGCCTTCCTTTGGCTTTGGCTTGCTATTACATAATTTGCCCAGCTGAGGTAAGTAGCAACCTTAGTCGATACGATGGTCAACGATTTGGTTTTAGCGCTGAAGAAGCCGTCGATGTAGATCAAAGCTTTACGCTTAGTCGCAGCCGGGGATTTGGTGCTGAGGCAAAACGAAGAATCATGATAGGTTCTTATGTGCTTAGCAGTGGTTATTACGATGCATATTACCGCCAAGCCCAGCTAGTAAGAACAAAGTTAATAAACGAAACTAACGAAGCTTTTAAAAAAGTAGATTTTTTGGCCGGCCCAGTATCGCCAACTACAGCATTCAAAATTGGCCAAAATATTGATGATCCACTTAAAATGTATTTAGTCGATATCATGACAGTTGCGGCAAGCTTAACCGGAATTCCGGCTATAAGTGTACCTGTGGGTAAATCCAACCAGGACAATATGCCGGTTGGCTTGCAGCTTATGGCTCCACAATCCATGGATAGGCGGTTATTAAGTTTAGCCGCTTGGTTAGAGAGTGGGTTAAATGAACTTTAGGCAAGCAACGATTGCGGCAGTAGGTCTTTTTATTTTCTTAGTCGCTGGGATATTTATTCGTGCAAAACTACCCAAGAAGCTAAAAGTTGATAAATTTATTAATGATTGGCAAGAGCTTCAACTTTTTTGTAAAGATAAAACTACCTGGCCTCACGCCCTTTCGGCGGCTGATGCGTTGCTAGACAAAGCACTTAAGAGGCGTAAATTTAAAGGTAAAAGCATGGGGGAGCGATTAGTTAACGCGCAACGCACATTAACAAACAATGACGGTGTTTGGTTTGCCCATAATTTATGTAAAAAAGTAATCGAAAAGCCGGCCACCAGGCTCCGTGAAGCGGATGTAAAGTCGGCACTTATTGGTTTTCGACAAGCCTTAAAAGATATAGGAGCGTTGCCAAGTGGTGAATCAAAAGATTCGTGACCAATACAAAGTGACCATTGGCATAGAATGTCACGTGCAACTAGCTACAAAAACTAAGCTTTTTTCTGGTGTTAGCAATGATGCCCGCCGGGCCAAACCCAACTCCTTAATCAGCCATATAGACTTAGGTCTGCCAGGTGCTCTACCGGTGTTAAACGAAAAAGCTATTATGTTTGCTTCTCGAGCCGCATTGGCGCTGGGAACAAAACCTGAAAAATATAGTCAATTTGACCGGAAGCACTATTTTTATCCAGATCTACCAATGGGATATCAGATCACCCAATTTTACTACCCGATAATTAAGTCTGGTCAGGTCAAGTTCGACGTTGAGGGGCAAGAAAAAGTTGTTCATATTCACGAGGCTCACCTTGAGGCTGATGCTGGTAAAAGTACTCATCCTGAAGGTGCCGATTATAGCTTGGTTGACCTAAATCGAGCCGGGACACCTCTATTGGAAATTGTTAGTAAGCCAGAAATGCATTCAGCTATCGAAGCAAAAGCTTACGCCCGAGAACTATGGCTGCTAATGAGGTTCGCCGAGATTTCAGATGCCGACCTTTATCAAGGAAATATGCGCTTTGACGTAAATGTTAGTGTAAGTAAAAACAAAACTCTTGGTACGCGAACTGAAACGAAAAATTTAAATAGTTTCAAATCGGTAGAAAAAGCTGTTGAATACGAAGTAAATCGGCAAATAGAACTACTTGAAAAAGGTCAATCTGTTGTCCAGGAAACAAGGGGTTGGGATGAAGCTAAGCAAAAGACTTTTGGACAAAGAGGTAAAGAAGAGGCCCATGATTACCGCTACATGCCAGACCCCGATCTACCACCTGTCGAGATTAGTCAAAAAATAATCGACGATATCGAAAAAACTATGCCACCCAACCCTAGCGAATATCGCAAAAGTTTTACAGGTAGTGGCTTTGAAGCGCAATTCATAGAGGATCTACTGACGGATGTAATAAAATCAAGAACTGTGTTGAGTGTGCTTCATAAATACAGTCAAGATCATGCCAAACGAATTGCTTTTTGGTTAGTGCAGACCGATCTCGAAAGTTCGAAAGGTAATAATTTACCAGATAACTTAATTATTGAGCTTGTAAAAGTGTCGGAAATGGTTAATTCAGGGCAGTTAAGCTCAACTGGCGCAAAAAAAGTAACAAATAAACTCCTAAAGAGTGGTGGAAGCGCCAAATTAGCTGCTCAAGAATTAGGCGTAGAACAAGTGTCCGACCAAACCGAACTTCAGAAAATAATTAAGGAAGTTTTGGGGCAGAATGAAGCGGCAGTTACAGATATTAAAAATGGTGAATTAAAAGCAATTGGATTTTTAGTGGGGCAGGTTATGAAGCTTAGCAAGGGTTCGGCAAACCCAGGTCTGACCCAGCAAATGATTAAAAAACAACTAGGATTGTAGCTGGCAATTTAAAAAGTGTATACTAATTAGTATAGATGAATAGTACAGAGCAAATCTTGGTAATTATTCTAGCTTCGGCCCTGGCTGCATTTTTGATAATTGGTATAGTTGCCCTGATAAAATTTATACAAATCCTAAATCACATCAATAAAATTACCGAAAAGGCTGAACATCTGGCAGAACAAGCTGAAGCTGTTGGTTCTTTTTTTCAAAAAACCGCTGGGCCAATTGCAATTGGCAAACTTTTAGGCAATATCGCAGAGCATATTTTTGGTGGTCGAGAATCTAAACGATCAAAAAGGAGTAAAAATGCGTAAACGAACAAAGCAGGCTGCAATTGGCACGGTTATCGCGGCAGGAATTGGTTATGCTGTAGGAGTTTTAACTGCGCCAAAAAGCGGAAAAGAAACACGTAAAGAGCTTCAGACTGCTGCCCAAAAAGCAAAAACTAATGCCGAAAAACAACTTAAAAAACTTCATGGTGAACTTAGTGACATTATAGAATCTGTTCAAAAAAAATCTATCGGACTAAAAACAAAAGCAACTAGCGAAGCGCGCCACGCACTAGTGGCGGCAAAAAAAGCAAAAGCCAAAACCCGCGAAGTTTTATCGGCACTTCATGAGGGCGAAACAACTAATGAAGACCTTCAGGCAGCCATATCCGAAACTAAATCGGCGATAAAATACATAAAGAAGTATGTTGGTGGTGGGCAGAAAAACAAAACAACTTAGTCGTAGATCTCACACTTCTAAAGATTATGAGTACCTAGGGAAGTTGTTGGTTAGCATCTATGAGTCTGGATTTCGAAGCCATCGTAGATTATTTGCGTTCAGTTTTATGAGGGGTATTTTTTTTGGGCTAGGTGGTGCAATAGGGGCGAGTATTGTAGTAGGTGTAATAATTTGGTTTTTATCGGTGCTTAGGCATGTACCAGTTATAGGTCCTTTTTTCGATAACACCAAACACTCCCTGGAACAAACAAAATAGTCTGTTGTAATTAAGATAGTCGATAATTAATACAAAATTTTTTACAATAGTTGAATAGGTTATCGGGGGAATAAGTGGCCAAAGTAGAGCTAACGGCTAAAGACTTTGTGCATTTGCACAACCATTCACAGTACAGTTTACTGGACGGTTTAACAAAAATACCGCCGCTAATTAGCCGCGTCAAAGAACTTGGCATGCAAAGTGTGGCAATAACAGATCATGGCACGTTGTCTGGGTTGATTGAATTTTATAAAGAAGCCAATGACCAAAAGATTAAACCGATTTTTGGCATGGAAGCATATATTTCTGCTCGGGGCATGAACGACCGCGACCCAGTAAAGGATAAAAGTTATTTTCACCTTATTTTGTTGGCTATGAACGAGCTTGGTTACAAAAATTTAATGCAGCTAAGCACAATAGCCAATTTGGAAGGTTTTTACTATAAACCACGGATTGACCGTGAAACATTAGCCAAATATAACCAAGGTTTGATAGTGCTTAGTGGTTGTATTGGCGGAGAACTTGGCGATGCCCTTAAACAAAACCAGTATGCTAAAGCTAAAGAAACGGCCGAGTGGTACAAATCGATTTTTGGTGATAGGTACTACTTGGAAGTTCAGGATCATGGTCATCCTGAGCACCCAAAGGCTTGGCAAGAACAAGTGTTAGTTACCAAACAAACACTTAAATTGGCCAAAGAGCTAGATATCCCGGCTGTTTTAACATGCGATGCTCACTATTTAAGTCACGACGATCAAGAAGCCCATGAAATTTTATTATGCGTTCAAACCGGTGCGTTTTTAAGCGACGAAAATCGAATGAGCCTGAGAGATTTTGATCTTCATGTAACCGACCCGAAAGAATTAATTAATCGTTGGGGCAAGGATAATCCAGATATAATTGTTAATTCCAGTAAAATAGCCGAACGCTGCCAGGTTAGCCTAGACCTTGGTAAAATATTGATCCCAAAATTTCCGCTCCCCAAGGGTGAAACCGAGAAAAGCTATTTAGAAGACCTGGTTTATGCCGGACTATTAGTGAGGTATTGCGAACTAAAACCTGAAAAGGCCCAAAATTTGTCTCGAGCCGCGCAAAAAAAATTACTACCCAAGAATATTCTAGACCGCGCCAAATACGAATTTAGCGTAATAGATGATATGAAGTTTAACGGATACTTTTTAATCATTGCTGATTTCATTGGTTGGGGCAAAGCAAGGGGTATTGTATTCGGTCCCGGCCGTGGGTCGGCAGCAGGATCGATAATTTCTTATGCACTGAAAATTACCGAACTTGACCCATTAAAGTACGATTTGTTATTTGAGAGATTTTTAAACCCTGACCGAATTAGCATGCCCGATATAGATATCGACATTCAGGATAGTCGACGCGATGAAGTTATTCAGTACTGCATTGATAAGTATGGTAGTAATAGAGTTGCCAATATAGTAACGTTTGGCCGAATGGCTGCCAGGAACGCTGTCCGCGATGTGGCCAGAGTTCTTCAGGTTCCATATTCTGAAGCAGACAGGTTGGCCAAAATGATTCCAATGCCGATTCAGGGCCGACATATTCCTTTAGAACTGTCGTTAAAAGACAATAAAGATTTAGCCAATGAATACAAGAACAATGTACAAAGTAAACAGGTTTTTGATTTGGCAATGCAGCTTGAAGGTACAATCAGAAGTCACGGCGTACACGCAGCTGGTGTAGTAATTGCACCTGACGATATTGTGACATTTGTGCCACTTGAAAAAGCCCAAAAAGGTGTAATTGCCACCCAATATTCAATGGGTCCAATCGAAGATTTGGGACTACTAAAAATGGATTTTTTAGGTCTTTCAAACCTCACGATTATCAAAAACACTCTACGAATAGTCAGAAAAGTTTATAAAAAAAACATCGACATTAATGAAATAAATCTAGATGATAAAAAAACCTTTGATCTGCTACAACACGGTGATACCACTGGCGTGTTTCAGTTTGAATCGTCGGGCATGAAACGATATTTAAAGGACTTAAAGCCAACTGTCTTTGATGACATCATTGCTATGGGGGCGTTGTATCGGCCTGGACCACTAACAGCCGGATTGACTCAAAAATTTATAAATCGTAAAAATGGCTTAGAAAAAATTAGCTATGAACATGACAATATGAAAAAAGCCTTAGCACCTACTTATGGCGTGTTAGTTTATCAAGAACAAGTTATGAGGATTGCCCAGGATTTATGTGGATTCAGTGGTGGTGAGGCCGATACGCTAAGAAAAGCCATAGGCAAGAAAAAACGCGACGTAATGGCTAAAATGAAAAAACAATTTGTAGACGGCGCAATAAAAACCAGTGGCGTTAGTCAAAAATTTGCTGATGATTTTTGGAAAAGTCTAGAAGGTTTTGCTGACTACGCTTTTAATAAATCACACTCAGCTTGTTATGGAATGATTAGCTACCAAACTGCGTATCTAAAAGCTCATTTTCCTAGTGCATTTATGTCTGCGTTAATGACCAGCGATTATGATAATACCGACCGTTTAGCTATAGAAATTACTGAATGTAAACACATGGGAATCGAGGTATTACCACCCGATATTAACGAATCATTTTTAGAGTTTGCAGTTGTACCCAAAACCAGTCAAATTCGCTTTGGGTTGGCAGCTGTGAAAAACGTTGGGACCGGCGTAGTTGAGGAAATTTTAAACGCCAGGGAAGAAGGTCAATTTGAATCATTGGAAGATTTTTTATCAAGAGTAAGCAATCGGGCTGTAAATAGAAAAACTTTAGAAAGTTTAATTAAATCGGGTGCTTTTGACCGATTTGACGACAGATCGGTATTGCTTCATAACCTTGATACTATTTCGGCATTTGGGTCGAGAATTCAAAAAGAAAAATTACTTGGACAAACCGATTTATTTGGAAATTCTGAAGACTTATCGGCTCATCGGGTTAGCCTAAGGTTAATTAGCGATGTCGAAAAAATTCCGATTCAGGAACAACTTGCATGGGAGCGCGAACTTTTAGGGCTGTATATTAGCCAACACCCCTTAGCTAATTATGAGAAAATTTTACAAGAAATGACCGTACCATTGGAACAAATAACTACCAAATTTGAAAACAAAAATGTGACCATTGGAGGAAGTATTGTAGAATTTCGTGAAATTACTACAAAAAATGGTCAAAAGATGGCCTTTGCAAAAATTGCTGATTTAAAAGACGATATTGAACTAATTTTATTTCCTAAAGTTTATGAAAAAAGTCAGCAAATTTGGGAGAGAGATAAAATTGTATTAGTAAAAGGTAAGGTTTCAACTCGCGAAAAAGACGGCAGTAATGGAAATATAAAAATATTGGTAAGTGAAGCAAGAAATATTAGCCATGACGAAGCCTCGTCCTACCAATCGTCTGGTAAAAAAATGATGCTTCCCAAAAAATTAGTAGGTTTAAGTTCGGAAAGTTCAAACCATAAATTACCTGATCCGCCTGTTGAAAATCAAAAACTTTATATAAGGTTAAAAAATAGCGATGACCAGGATGTTTTAATTTCGCTTAAAACAATGATAGACAACAGCCCTGGGACTACAGATGTAGTATTAGTTTTAGGAGAAGGAATTAAAAAGCAGGCAATAAGGTTACCAATGAAAGTTAGCTTTAACGAAGATTTATTTGATTGTATCGAGAATCTTATTGGCGCCGGCAACGCAAAATTAAACTAAAGAATATATCCGTCTGTCTGAACCATTATTGTACTTAGTACTAGGACGCTAACAATTAAACAGTCATATAATGGGTGGTGTGAAACAAATCGTTGACTATTTCTAAGAATGTGTCGAAGCGCCAAACTGTGACGGGTTAATAATGCCAAAATGGCTACTCCGCTCAATAAACCTAACCCAAAAGTGATCCAAGGCATCGCACCTTTCGTTAATATTTGTCCGCGACTTATGGACTGACTGGCTACTGCGGGTGTAAATGCAGGTTCGGTTTTAGGAACTGACGTTGGGGATGGTATTGGTGTAGGTGCAGGTACTGGCACCGGTGCAGGGACTGGTGCCGGTGCGGGTACAGGTTTTGGTTTTGGTGCAGGAACTGGTGCCGGTGCGGCGGTTGGGTTAGTACTACCAGATGCAAGAACTTGTGGTTTGCCATACATCGCTACAACAACTGTTGAAGGACCAGAACTATTGAAATTCTCACTATTCGCAAATCCAAACCCAACTTCAGTAAATGCGGTATCTAACATGTTTGCTTTATGACTTGGGCTATTCATCCAACCATTAATGGTATCGCTACTTGTTGTAAAACCGTAAGCTAGGTTTTCGCCAGCTTTTGTATAACTGTATCCAGCATTTTGAATAAATACCCAAGGCTGTTGTCCATCTGGTGTTTCGTGTGACCAGTAATTTCGTGCAACCATATCATTTGCTTTTGACTGAGCGGCAGAATTAAGCTGACTATTGTTAGTAAGGCTTACTGCGCCCGCAGCTGCCCTTTGAGTGTTTGTGCTACTCAAGAGACCACCGATACTTACACTTGTGGCGTAAGCTAAAACACCCCGATTCCGAGCTGACGCCGGGTGGCCACCAAACAACAGGCCGACTAATACTACCAAAATCATTGGAAGGTATGGCCAATAAGTTTTTACATAGTGCTTTGTATAAGTGTGACCAGGAACTCGGTGTCGTTTGCGGATAGCTTTTACGGGCATGTAATTATTTTAAAACTTTTTAAGCTTTTATTCCAGCGTACCGTAAGTGATAAATGGCTATTGCTGCTGCCTGGACTACATTTAGAGATTCTTTTTTACCAATCATTGGTATCTCAACTACTTGACTTGCCAATTTTAGAATTGATCGATCGATACCTTCAACTTCACGGCCTAAGATCAAAACAACTTTTTTAGGTGGATTTAGAGTGTTTAGGGATACACTTTTAGAATACTGTTCAAGAGCAAGTATTTTATAGCCTTGTTTTTTCTTCGATGAGATAAATGACTCAATGTCGTCAATTTTTTGCCATGTCAAAAGTTTTTCTGCGCCAAGGGCGGTTTTATGAATTTGTTCAGATATTTTGTTAGCCAGATGGGGAAGGCGTGTGTCTTTGTCGTGAATAGGATAAGGACTATAACCGCTCAAAATAAGCTCGCTAACCCCAAGTGCTTCACAGGTGCGAAACAAGGCGCCGATGTTATGAGAGCTTCTTATGTCATGGGCGATAACGATAATATTTATCCCTTGCATAACAACAGTGTATCACTTGATCGTGCTTGTGGTTTATAATAGGGACTAATGGCATTAGACGCGCGATCAAGTGAAGAACAATCTACGGCACGACGTGCGCAAATTTTGGGCTTGCAACATATAGACACCGCGCAGATTAACGACAAAAAACTTTTTGAGGTACTAGAAAAAGACGAATTATATTCATTACGTGTTATTCCGATTTATTCTGATCCCCAAACCCTGACCTTTGGAGTAACTAATACTACCTCTCAGCAAACTATGACAAATCTTCGTAACCGATTCTTAGATCAACAAGTTAACTTTGGATTGATTTCGGAAGCCGGATACAGAGAGTATATGCAATTGTACGATCCACCTAAAAAAGTTGAATACCATGATATCTCTATAAAATCAGCTGGTACAAAAGAACTAGTACGAAGTGTTTCAGAAGTATTAGAGCAAGTCAGGGCCGACGATATGTTGGCGTATATTGTTCACCAGGCTCATAAACTAGCTGCTAGCGATATTCACCTTGAAGTTCAGCGTGATCATGTACGAATTAGGCTTAGAATAGATGGAGTCTTACACCCGATTGCTCGTATTAGTCAGGAAAAATATCGTATTTTAGTAAGTGCTATTGCTAGCGCAAGCGGGGTATCGACAGCTGCCAATGACGCCCAGCAGGGGCATATTTCACAGGAGTTAACTATGGCTGATGGCAATAAAGTATCGGTAAATGTACGGCTTGAAACCGTACCCAGTGTGAATGGCATGGATATGGTCATGCGTCTGTTTAATATGAACCAAGAAATGTACAACCTTGATCGTCTTCATCTGAGCGAAAGAGAACGATCAATAGTGGATGATATCATCGCAAAACCAAGCGGTCTGGTTCTGGTAGTTGGTCCTACCGGTTCGGGCAAAACCACAACACTTTACTCAATGCTAAACTCTTTAAATTCTGAAGAGCGTAAAATAATTACTGTTGAAGATCCTGTAGAGTATCAGTTTGCCGGAATTACTCAAATTTCAGTAACTACTCAAAATTCGCAAGAAGTCAGTTTTGCAAACAAACTTCGGGCAATTTTGCGGTTGGACCCTGACATTATTATGGTCGGAGAAATCAGAGATTCTGATACCGCCAAAACGGCCTTGCAGGCATCATTAACAGGTCATTTAGTTTTATCTACTTTTCATGCTAGTTCTGCGTCGGCTGCCTTAACTCGAATGATGGACGTAATAGGCACAAATCCATTATTTGTATCGGCGATTAGGCTAGTAATGGCGCAAAGGTTAGTCAGAAAGCTGGATGATTCCAGCAAACAACCATTTCAGCCAGACGATCCTACAAAGAATAAAATCCAGGAAGTTCTTGATACGCTTCCACATGGCGTTGATCGACCAGATTTATCACAAATCCAGCTGTACAAAGCCGGATCATCAGAAGAAAATCCTTACGGTTTTAGTGGGCAGTTACCGCTTAGAGAGCAGTTTTTGATGACTGGCGAAATTCGTAAACTTCTAGAAAATCCAACATCGTTGATGTCGGCCCAAGATATCGAAGTTGCGGCAATACAAAGTGGAATGACAACAATGCTGCAAAACGGCATCCTAAAAGTCTGTGCCGGTGAAACAACTCTCGAAGAAGTTTATCGCGTCGTAGGCTAACAAACCTTTATATTGTATAAAAAGCAATTATATAGTAATATAAAGTTTCAATTATGAGACGTGCCTTCGTTGGTCCAGAAGCTTTGTATTTTACGGGTCTTAGCCTTATTAGGCCACATCCTAATGAACAGCTTCGGAATTATATTCATTCATTAACAAGCCAGACTCCCAATGTACAATTTGAACCAAGTGAACCAGAATTTTATGACGATTACTACAAAATTGCCGAAGACTTTCGTAGAGATAATCAATTTCCTAGTCGAGTTCATGAGGTTCCGTTAGGGGCCTTAGCGGCTAGTTTAATACAGTTTTCCGACCATTCGCCAAAAGCGCCAATTGATGAACGTATTTTGGTGGATGCAGAAAATGCTACCAGATTTATAAAAGAAGTAAGTAGCCGCAGCCAGGCTATAAATGGCAGAGTTGGCACTTTTTATCAGCTAAGAATATTTCGACAACAGCGCAATTTATCTGTGGTTGATAGCCTATACGAACTAGCAATTATCAGTAGATTAGCTGCGCGGGGCGCAGACAACAGACTGTTATCCGGCGATATATCCAATGACGATTTGTTAAATTTAATAAAGCTGTGGCATGCTTCGGTACGTGGATTTGACCCCGTTCAAGGATGTAAAAACGCAGCTGGAGAAAACTATTATTTTTGGACTTTGGCAGCATGGGAAGCAATTATTCATTCGCATCCCACAGCTTCAAGATTATCGAGAATTGTTTTAGGTGAGCTTTTTGATAACGGACCCCAACTTATGCACTTAATAAGGTCTAAGATTGTCAAACAACCGCCACATAGCAAAGCAATTGTAGCTAGCCGCTTAGGGGCCCAAGTTGGTAAGTTGTTAGTTATCTAATCACGGTGGCGATAGCCGGCACGAGGCGCGGGTCTAAAACCGAAGGGATAATTTTATCGGCTGTTGGGTTTTCGACCAAACCGGCAATTACTTCGGCGGCGGCAACCTTGTGCTCGTCGGTAATTTTTGTAACTCGATTATCTAGTGCACCGCGGAAAATACCCGGAAAAGCCAGGGCGTTATTAACTTGATTGGCAAAGTCACTTCTACCGGTGGCGATTACAGCTGCGCCAGCGTTTTTAGCTACATCTGGCATAATTTCGGGGTCAGGGTTGGCCATAGCAAAAATTATTGGATTTTTATCCATTGACTTGACCATTTTAGCGGTCAACAAACCGGCTCGGGATACACCTATAAATACATCTGCTCCTTCGGCTAAGATGGACTCCAGGCTGCCATCAATTCCGGACTTGTTGGTGTATTCGAGTAGTTTTTTCTTCTCATTGTTTAAGTCGGTTCGATTGGCGCTGATAATACCCTTGCTGTCTACAGCAAACATAAGCGGCTTGGCATAGGCGTGAAGCAACTTTATAATTGCAGTTCCGGCAGCCCCAGCACCAACCACAACAATCTTGGAATTCTCTAGTTTTTTACCTGTGACTTGCATGGCATTTATTAGCCCGGCTAAAACAACAATAGCAGTACCGTGTTGGTCATCGTGCATAACTGGTATTTTAAGTGCTGTCTTAACACGGTCTTCAACTTCAAAACAGATTGGGGCGGCAATATCCTCGAGGTTTATTCCTCCAAAACTCGGGGCAATAGCTGTAACGGCTGCCACAATCTCGTCTGCAGTATGCACATTCAGTACAATTGGTACGGCATCGATGTCAGCGAAGTGTTTAAAAAGCATTGCTTTGCCTTCCATTACGGGCAGGGCACCCTGGGGGCCAATGTTCCCAAGTCCTAATACTGCAGAACCGTCACTGATAACTGCAACATTATTGTTTATCCAGGTGTAATCACGGGCTTCATTTGGGTGTGCGGCAACATGACTAGAAACGGCTGCTACACCGGGTGTGTAATAGATACTTAGTTTATCTTGGCTGTCTAGTTTGTCTTTTAAGT
Organism: Patescibacteria group bacterium; assembly: GCA_038064135.1. Taxonomy (GTDB): domain Bacteria; phylum Patescibacteriota; class Saccharimonadia; order Saccharimonadales; family OMJO01; genus JBBTTS01. The sequence continues at coordinate 57,593 of JBBTTS010000014.1, forward strand.
ACAAACCTATTTTACCTTTCAATTCTTTGTGTTTTTTTATCGCCTGATCATCATAATTCATAACCACCATTGTACGTCATAAGTCGCACACTAGGTATTTTATTCTGACAACAGATATGGTATACTAGATTTAAAGAAGTTGATAACTAATAAGGTTTATTGTTCATGCAATCTGTTATTCAAAAAATCGAAGCATCATATAAGAAGTCACAAGTAGTAGACGTCCGATCTGGCGACAATGTAAAGGTGCACCAAAAAATCCGTGAAGGCAACAAAGAACGTGTTCAGATTTTTCAGGGCATTGTGATTCGTACTGATAATAAAAATAGTCACACTAGCCGGATCACTGTTCGCCGGATTGCTAGTGGTGTTGGTGTTGAAAAAAGTTTTTTACTACACAGCCCATTAGTGTTAAAAATTGAAGTCACAAAAAGAAGCAAAGTTCGACGTAACTACCTTAGCTACATGCGTAAACTTACCGGCAAATCAGCTCGACTTAGTGGTGTTGATTTTGATCGTGAAGCAGTAAATACCGTTCGGGACGAAAAGGCTGAAGAAGAAGAGCGAATGTTACAAGAGAAGCTTGCTGCCGAAGCATCTGCTAAACACGCCGAAGAAGAAGCATCCAAAGCTGCAGAAGACGCCAAAGCTGAAGCTGCAATCGCGGCTCGCGAAAAAACCGAATAAACTCTAGCCGTTTGTGTTTGATAACTAAATGGCTTTGGTTTTTATTTGTACGCCGTGGTTAAATTATAAAGAGATGACCAATTATTTAGCTGGCCACGCTGCCGAACAAAGAGCCGCCAGATATTTACAAGATCAAGGCTTCAAACTTCGTGAGCTAAATTGGCACAACAAGCTTGCCGAAATTGATATCGTTGCCGAAAAAGATGGGCGAATTTTCTTCGTCGAAGTTAAATATAGACGCAATAATGATCAAGGTGATGGCTTTGATTACATTACTAAAGCCAAACTTAAACATATGCAGAGGGCAGCTAATTTTTGGATAGGGGATCACAGCCATCAAGGTGAGGTTACGCTAGCAGCCTTATCTGTTAGTGGCGATGAACAATATGAATTTATAGAAATAGACAGCTAGCCGTCTAAGTAGTCGAGTAAAAATGGTTCTTCTCGTTGGCGCCATGCAACTTTAGCTTCGATTTCGGACATGGCAATTTTAATGTTTCTTGAAAGCAAAGGATTTTTTATTTTAGGCTCAAAAAATTTACGATACTTTTTTTGCCACGCAGACGTATTTAAGGCTGATGCAGCGTATCCAGGCAAATCATCGAGCATTTTTGGTCCCATATCTTTTTCTAAACGATCCCAATTTTGCTCTAGCCACTGCCAAGTGGCTGTGCGACTTTTTGGGTTTCTCATAAGATATACAAACCAGCGAAAAATATCTTGAGTCCTAACAATTCCGCCCGGTACAATAGTAGCGCTAGTTATTTTTTTAATATCAATTGTTTTTGTGGCTTCGGTTAAGCCAGCCGTTATTGCCAACTGAACTTCTGGGTTGGGTGAACTTTTGTACTCGTCTAATAGTTTATCGATATTTGGTTTGCCGTGACGAACAAGGGCTACTAATATCATTGCGCGGTATTCGGCGGGTAAATCTTGGCAATTTTTCTTAGAGTCATATACATCTAGTGCATATTGAATGGCGTTTTTGTCTCGCCCAGCTAGCATTATTCCAATTATAGTGTGACGTAGAAGGCGCGTATTGGTGTCTTCGCTGTCTTGCTCATCCCAGCCGAGCTGATCATATAAATTTTTGGCCAAATTTTTTCGAATCTCGTATATGGTTTGTTCGGCAGATTGGTTTCCCTCAATCATTGCTGCAGACTGGCTGAGTACCCGTGCGATCATCATCCAGACTGCATCTCGGTCTTCGTTGCTGCAGTTTTGGACAAGTTGGAGGGCGTCAACCAATCGAGCCTGACCCCCGCGTGATAAAAGTAGTAAATCGTTTAGGGTATTTATTCTAAGTTGCGGACTAACAGATTTGGTCTGCAGCGCGTCGGACAAATACTTGTTAGTGTCAGGATCGGTATATTTGGTGATGTAGTGACTGCTAGCATTGATATTAATAAGCAGTGGCTTTTGGGACTTAATAACTATTTGATGTTCGGAGTTATGAAGTATTTCAGGCGAAGATTCTTGATTTGCAAGTAACGGTACCGGCCAAATAGAATTGTCGCCTTCAGAATCCAAAACAAAACGTTTTTGGCTAACCTTGTAGGTTTTAGTAGAAGTTTTAACTACCTTAATTATTGGCAAGCCAGACTGTTCTAGCCAAGGATCCATCAAGGCCTTTATTTGGTGGCCACTAGATTGATGCAAGGCCGACCACAAATCATCACGCGTGGTATTTTGGTAAGCGTGCTTTTTAAAGTAATCAGTAAGCCCCTTTTTAAAATTATGCTCACCAATATAATCCATGAGCATTTTAAGCAGCCTGGCTCCCTTGGTATAGACAATAGCAGGATCAAATAAGCTACTAACTTCATCAGGGTGACGGACTTCAGTCCTAACGGGCTGGACATCTTTAAAAACATCACGATTACTGGCTAAGATAACGTCCGACATAGTGTATTGCTCCCATTGATACCATTCTGGGTGTAGGTTATCGAGCGCTATATGTTCCATTAAGCTAGCAAAACTTTCATTTAGCCACAGATCGTCCCACCACTTCATGGTTACTAAATTTCCAAACCATTGATGGGAAAGTTCATGGGCAATGACCATTGACACATACTGTTCGCTGGATAACGAGCGGTTTTTTGGATCAACTAAAAGTGCAATCTCGCGGTATGTAATAAGCCCCCAATTTTCCATGGCGCCGGCGTCAAAATCTGGTAAGGCAATTTGGTCACATTTTGGCAATGGAAATTCAACCCCAAAATAACTTGTGAAAAAATCTAAAATTGCCGCCCCTTCCTTTGCGCTGTAAGCAAGATGTGACTTTGGCTGGGCTATTGAGCCCCAGCTTTTTATTACAACGCCACCTTTACTTTCGGCTTCAGCAAAGTGCATTTCGCCTGCCACGAAAGCCAGTAAATATGTCGACATTATTGGCGTACGTTCAAACGCAACTGTCCGCCTACCTTCTGTAATTTTATTAGACTTCTCGGGCATATTAGACAAAACCGTATCGACCTCGTCACTCGTTATGGTTACATCAAAAGTAGCTTTTGCATCGGGTTCATCGATGCACGGCAATACTTCACGGGCATGATGAGCTTCAAACTGTGTGGCCAGGATAGATTTTCTCTTATTTTTGTGAGTATATCGGCAAGGATACAGACCGTTCATTGGGTCTGTTATTTTACCTAAAAACTTAATACTGATTTCGTATTCGCCGACGTGGATTAAATTTTCGGTGTGTAAGCGTAACTCACTAAACTTAACATGGGTATTTAATCGCTTTAATCCAATCTCTTGACGACCTTGTTTTTTGTCAACTTTTATAATTTTGGCTTCGATAATTTTTAATCCCTTTTGATTAAATACTAGTCTTTTGGCTGGCCGGCCAACTTTATGGCCCAAAATAACTACCTGGCCGCTGAAAGTTGAATCACTTCGGTTTAGATCTATGCTTAAGTCGTAATGTTTGGGCTTGAACTGCCGCACTAATCTAGGGGCCTTTTTCATTTGGTTAATTTTAACATATCTAGTAACTACCTAACTTCCAACTAGTTAAATTTAGTTGATTTATTAGTGCAAGTTGAGCTATAATGTAGGTAATCCGTTCCGACCAACTAAGGTCGGACTTTTTAATGAAAGAGAGGAAAAAATGGATCTGGACATAAAGCAACTGGCACTAGCCGTAAAGACTATTGCCGAAGAAAAAAACTTACCCGAAGAATCTGTACAGGAAGTAGTAGAGCAAGCATTAGCAGCCGCCTATCGCAGGGATTACGGAGATCGCGAACAAGAAGTACGTGTAAATATGAATTTACACACCGGCGATATCGATATTTATGTGACTAAAGAGGTTGTCGAAAAAGTTGGCGACCCAAATTTCGAAATTAGCCTAACAGATGCCAAAACGCTTAAGAAAGACGCTAAAATTGGCGACATGCAGGAAGTATACGAAAAGGTTGAAGATTTCGGCCGGGTAGCTGCCCAAACTGCTAAGCAAGTTGTACTGCAACGCCTGCGAGAAGCCGAGCGTGAAATTATCATGAACGAATACGAAGATAAAATTGGCACGGTAATTAATGGAATTGTAGCAAGGGTCGAAGGCCGCGTTGTTCGTGTTGACCTTGGTAAAGCACAAGCTATAATGCCCATTAGTGAGCAAATACAGAGCGAACGCTACTATCCTGGTCAACGAATCAAAGTCTACTTAAAAGATGTCGAGCGTGGGTTTCGCGGACCACAGTTAGTTGTTTCGCGTGGCAATACCCAGTTTATTGATTGGTTGTTTCGGGCCGAAGTTCCTGAGATGGAAAGTGGCGCTGTTGAGATAAAGGATATTGCCCGTGAAGGAGGGGTACGTAGCAAGATTGCCGTCTCCAGCTCGGTACAGGGTGTCGACCCTGTGGGTACATTTGTGGGCGGACACGGTACTCGTGTTAACGCTGTAATGAGCGAAGTTGGTGAGCAGGAAAAAATAGATATTGTTGTGTGGGACGCCGACCCTAAGACCTATATAGTTAATGCTCTTAGTCCAACCAAAGTAACTAGGGTGGACCTCGACGAAGCCAACAAAAAGGCTAAAGTTGTTGTACCAGAAGACCAATTAAGCATTGCTATCGGCAAAAGCGGCCAAAATGTACGCCTTGCTAGCAAATTAGCCGGTTTTGATCTTGATATCACGGCCGAAAAATCAGTTGCCGAACCTGCAGAAGTTGTCGAAGAAGCCAAACCATCTGGCCCGCCAAAACTCAAGAAGAAAGAGCAACTCGAGAGTAGTCTACTGGAAGCAATCGAGGAACACGGCCAAGAGTCGAAATAGGAATAAAGCTTGGCGACATCAGTGTAAGCCAGAAAACGTACATATAAATTTAGCACTCTTGACACGTGAGTGCTAGTTTGGGTACTATGTATTTAGCGAAACATTCGCCGAAAGTGGGAATAAACTATGTTACCAAACAACGCCGATTTTCAAGATTTTCTAAATAACTTAACCGATAATGCTCTTCAAAGCTTAAGGCACGCCGGCGCAATAGCGCAAAGTTTAGGCAGCGCATATGTTGGTACAGAACACTTATTACTTGGCGTTTTAGCCCAAGAAAGCAGTGTTGGCGCGAAAATGCTTGAAAACGCCGGCGTAACCCTGGATCGAGCTAGATTGGCACTAAATCTTACACCCAAAACTCTGGTTATTAATATCGGTGCCAAGGGTTTAAGTGAAATTGCCAAACTAACACTTAAAATGGCCTCGGACGTTGCGCAAGATTTTAATCAAGAAATTACTGGCACCGAGCATATTTTATACAGTATTTTATCTCAAAAAAATGCTCGTGCAACTACACTGCTTCGCGACATGAACGTTAATGTTGACTCACTAAATTCTGAACTAGAACAGTTTTTAAACAGACAGCAGTATGAAAATGGCGGCGAAATCGGTACGAGGCGTAAATCAAAACGTCGTGGCAAAACTGCACTTGATGTTTTTGGAACAGACCTCACCGACCAAGCTAGGCAGGGCAAACTTGACCCAGTTGTTGGCCGGGAAGCTCAGATCCGCAGACTGATTACAATTTTAAACAGGCGCACTAAGAATAACCCTGTACTTATTGGCGAACCCGGTGTGGGTAAGACAGCTATCGTAGAAGGATTAGCCCAAAGAATTATTCAAGATGATGTTCCGGATAGTCTAGCCGATAAACGGATCGTAATGTTGGACTTGGCGGGTATGATTGCTGGTACAAAATACCGTGGCGAATTCGAGGAGCGACTTAAAAAAGTTATGGCCGAACTTGAAAATGATAAAAAATCGATTGTATTTATTGACGAGCTGCACTTAATTGTGGGTGCAGGTGCTGCCGAAGGTGCAATGGATGCCGGTAATATATTGAAACCAGCTTTGGCACGTGGCAAGATACAACTAATTGGCGCTACAACTACCGCTGAATATACCAAACATATCGAAAAAGACGCTGCCCTAGAGCGCCGATTTCAGCCGATTATTGTTCCAGAGGCCACGCCTGCCGAGACGTTGGCTATTTTGAAGGGTCTCAGAAAACATTATGAACAATTTCATGCTGTAGAAGTTAGTGATGAAGTACTGGAAGACACTGTAGCACTTGCTAAGCGGTATGTTAGGGATCGTTTTATGCCAGATAAAGCCATAGACCTAATGGATGAAACCGCGGCCTATTTGCGAGTCGACAAAGGTAAAACGCCACCAGAAGTGCGTAAACTCCAGAAAGAACTTAAGCTACTTAACATCCGCCGTGAGGAAGCAGCTGATGCCGAGGAGTACGAAAAAGCTGCTGCTTATAAAACCAAGGCCGCTCAAGTTCAGGAAAAATTAGAGGTTTTACTAAAAGACGTCAGACAAAATAATAAGTTAGTTATGAGCAGCGATGATGTTGCCGAAGTTGTTGCAAGAATGACTGGTGTGCCTGTAAAAAAAGTTATCCGTTCCGAGGCGAAATATTTACTGGAGCTAGAAAAAAAATTAGCAAGATATATCATTGGCCAAACTGAAGCCGTCAGTGCTGTAGCCCGAGCAATTCGACGAAACCGCGTTGGAATTAGCAGTGATACACGTCCTATTGGATCATTTGTATTTCTTGGCCCTACTGGCGTTGGCAAAACTGAATTAGCCCGAGTATTGGCCCGCGAATTTTATGGCACAAACGATGCCATGATAAAAATTGACATGAGCGAATTCGCCGAGCGTCACACAGTATCAAGGCTAGTTGGCGCTCCGGCTGGATATGTTGGTTATGATGATGGCGGTCAGCTAACCGATAAAATCCGACGCCAACCATATAGCCTAGTATTGTTCGACGAAATTGAAAAAGCTCACCCCGAAGTCTTTAACATGTTGCTGCAAATTCTAGAAGACGGTGTGCTTACTGACGCTAAGGGTCGGAAAATCGACTTTAGTAACTCTATTGTTATCATGACCAGCAACCTAGGCGCCGAAAAACTACAAAAAGAAGCTAATTTAGGCTTTAACGTGGCGCGAACCTCTGACAATAAAGACCTAGATGAACTGCATCAGCGCAACAAAGAACGTGTAACTGATGAGCTTAAAAAACTGATGCGTCCGGAACTACTTAATAGAATAGATAAAGTCATTGTCTTTAGGGCATTAACTCAAAAAGATGCTATCAAAATTCTTGACCTTCAGCTGGCTGAATTACAAGACAGGTTAGTCAAACACGGCTTGGCCGTGAAAGTATCAATGTCGGCAAAGAATTACTTGCTCGAAAACGGCTATGACCCACTAAATGGTGCTCGACCAATGAGACGTTTAATCCAAGAAACTGTTGAAGATCAAATTGCCATGCAACTTTTAGGCTCTAAATATCAAAAAGGTAGTGTTGTGTCGGTGTCTGTTAAAAATGGTGAATTAGAATATTCTGCCGCAAAAGAATAAGCCAATAATGCTAAACTGGATCTTGTGGTAACCAATAAAAAACACCGCTTTGTCTCATTGTTTGGCAGTTTATTTTTGTTGAGTGTCTTGTTTTTAGGATTAGGTTTTCGGCAAGAAGTCGACGACTGGTTGCGGCTAAGAGACTATACCCCGCCGAAAATTATTAGTGATTTAGCATCGGCCACGACCATGAATGAACTAGGGCGCAAACTGTTTTATGTTTATGAACCGGTATTAAACGACAAAACTACATTTAACGAAAATTGTGAAGACAGCGAAAAATCAGTAGTTTTAGGTTGTTATGTAAGCAAAGCCGGAATTTATATTTTTGATATTAGTGATGAGCGACTTTCTGGGATCGAGGAAGTTACGGCAGCCCACGAAATGTTGCATGTTGCCTATGAACGGCTTAGCAACGACAAAGACTGGATCGACAACATGGTTACAAATGCCTATAAAAGTGTAAAAAGCGAACGCATCCGAAAAACCATCGAGCAATACAAAGCCAAAGACTCCAAGGTTGTATCGAATGAACTACATTCGATTTTGGCTACCGAAGTACGAAATTTACCAAAAGATTTAGAAAGTTACTATCGCCGCTTTTTTACAAACCGAAAGGCTATTGTAGATTTGGCAGAACGTTACGAAGCAGCATTTGCCGAGCGCGAGGCCAAAATTCAGTCTTATGATGACCAGTTAGCTAAATTAAAGTCACAAATTGATGCTAGCGATGCCAAGCTGGATAAGCTAAAAGATCAATTACAATCAGAAAAAACTCGAATGGATGAACTGTTAAAAAATAAACAAATACAAGAATACAACCAAGCGGTACCTGGCTATAACAACTTAGTGCGTAGTTATAATTCTCTGGCCGGTAACACAAGGGCTTTAATAGAGCAATATAACCAAATAGTTGCCAACCGAAACGCTACTGCATCCGAGGAAAACGAACTCATCAAAGCCATAGACAGCCGGCCAGAGAACATACAGCTCTAAACACGATCTGTACATTTGCTTATCTTGGGCTACAATGGAGCCATGGCAAAAAAACCGACGGTGCAATATGTATGTAGCAACTGTGGTCACACTTCACAATCTTATAGCGGGAAATGTTTTAACTGTGGCGAATGGAATACTCTAGATGAGCAATTGACGGCCAATGCGACCTTTGATGCTGCTAAAAAGGGGCGTAGTTTGGCTACTGAATCACTTTTGTCGGCAATCAAACACGATTTTAAACGTATTCAAACAGGTCTAAATGATGTAGATGATGTTTTGGGTGGTGGGTTGGTTGCTGGTAGCGTAAACCTTATTGCCGGGCAACCTGGAATTGGCAAAAGTACACTTCTGCTTCAGCTTGCTAATCAAATTTCAATCAAAAACAAGGTGTTATACATAAGCGGAGAAGAATCAGCTCATCAAATTGGTTTACGAGCAAAAAGGCTTTCAACCACTAGTAAGTCGTTGACTTTGGCAACCAGTACGGTCGCCGACGACATAGCAGCTACAATTAGTCAAAATGAATTTGATGTAGTTATTGTAGACTCAATTCAATCTGTGGCATGTAACGACATTAGTTCTGCAGCAGGCAGTGTTAATCAAATCACCAATAGTACAAATATGATTTCAAGTGTCGCAAAACAATCCAACACAGCGCTAATTTTAGTGGGTCATGTTACCAAAGAAGGCTCAATTGCTGGCCCAAAGGTATTAGAACATGTAGTTGATGTAGTCTTACATCTTGAGGGCGACAGATACGGTGGATTTAAAGTTCTGCGAGCAATTAAAAACCGTTATGGCTCAACAACAGAAGCGGGTATTTTCGAAATGACCGATAAAGGATTATTGCCGGTCGATAATCCATCAGCTGCTCTCCTGGCCGAACGACAAGTTACTGATGGATCGATTGTGTTGGCAACATTAGAGGGGACAAGGCCGCTTTTAGTAGAAGTTCAAGCCTTAGTTAATCGATCAAGTTATGGCTACCCAAAGCGGGCAGCTAGTGGGCTTGATATAAATAGGCTTAATCTATTAGTCGCAATGCTCGAAAAACGTACTAAACTTAATTTAGCTGACCAGGATATTTATATAAATATTGTCGGCGGAATTCGGTTAAGTGAACCAGCGGCAGATTTGGCAATTTGCATGGCTGTAGCATCGGCAGCCAAAGGCTTGCAATTAAAAACAAATGCAGTAGTTTTTGGTGAAGTTGGACTTAGCGGCGAAGTTCGCCATGTGCCATTTATAGATAAACGTGTTGCCGAAGCTAAAAAGCTTGGTTTTAAAAATTGTATAGGACCAATTCAGAAAGATTCCAATAAAATTAACGACTTTATTGGTGTACGTGACGTACGAAGTGCTCTGAATACATTCTTAGAAAAAGATTAAGGTTCTATTGTCACATTTGCAGTTTTGTTACCATTACTGTCTATGGCATAAACTTCTTCACCCGCAATAGCTTCACCTACACTTCCAGTACAATCGTCAGACGGTGTTCCTCCACAGATTTCAATATCCCCGATTTTTTTCTTAATTTTTACACTTGATCCAGTTCCTCCAGTCCAAACAAAAACTGGTTTATTTGAACCGTTAATTTCTGCTGAGGTAATTGCAAATCCAATAGTTGCACCACCGGTAATTGTGCCCATATGACTTGAAGAATAAAGTGCTCCATCAATAACTTCGGCCTCAATAGTTTTGTCTCCTATAAAATCAGGAATGTATTGCATACTAACCGAACCTGATGCGTCTATTGAGAATGATCCACCTGGAACAATTTGGCTATCAATTTTAAAGTTAACCGTACCTTTGAATTTTTCACTTGAAAGCGCGTGAGTGCCCTGAACAACTACTGCGGTTAGAGTATATCCACCCCCAGAGGAGCTAATGCTTAATGTAATGGTCGGTTTGACATCGTCACATTTGTGAACATCATCTTTTTCGCTGGTATTACTGCTTTGAGTGGCAAATCTGTCACCACTTGCAAAGGTACTGGCATCGGCTTCATCGATTTCTTTTTTAGCCAGGTCTGGTGTACATTCAGTCGCAAGTTTACCAGATACTTGATCGATTACCTTTTTACCACCTGTGCCTTTTTTGGGTTGTTTGTACCAGGAAGGATATAAGTCAGAAGCAGGACTTGGTTCGACCGAACCTATACCAACATGCTGCCTAACAATATAAGCCGGTAATGTCTGAACACCGGATGGTCGCTGACGTTCTTTAGCTGGGATGTTTTCGTGGGCTTTTTTCATCCAACCATCCCAAATTGGTTGGGTCATGGTTTCCATGAACGATCTTGTGGCTACTCGTCGAGTGTGGTGACCAACCCAAACTCCAGCGGCGTATTTTGTAGAGTATCCCATCAGCCAGCCATCCTTACTGTCGTTGGTGGTGCCGGTTTTTAGGCTAAATTTCCAATCTTTATAACGATGAGATTTTCGACTAAAGTAGCTTGCGTTCGGATCAGATAGTATGTCGGACACTATGTAGGCCGTATCTGGTCTGACGGCCTGTTCACCTTTACTGGGCTTAAATTCATCAACAGTTTTTCCACCAGCGTCCTCAATTTTTAGAATGTATGTCATCGGAATATTTACGCCGTTTCGCGACAAACTAGCAAAAGCGTGCACATGCTCGTCTTGATACAAATATGCTCCGTCACCAATTGCCGACGAGCCATAGCATTGGTCCTCTTGCTCTTTGGTGGCAAACTGAACGTCTTCAACGTCTTTTTGGTAACATTTATACCCACCTCTTAGACCGAGTTTGTTTGTGGTTTCAATTGTTTTATCCACCCCAGCAATCAACATGGCTTTTACGGCCGGTACGTTTCGGGATCCGCCCAATCCATAGCGAAGCGTAACAGGACCTGGGTAGCGAAAATCGTAATCCCATAAGCAGTTTCCGCCCTGCTTAGGTCGATTTTTATTGGTACAAGGGTAGCCATCTAAGGGTTCTTGGTTATCATACAAAACCGAGCCAGCCCCAAAGTTATTATTATGCTCAATTAAAGAGGTGTAGTCATATGGCTTAAAACTTGATCCGGGAGGTAATCGCCAGTGAGCGTAGTTGTTTTGACCGAACTCTTTATTAAAGAAGTCGACTCCCCCAACTAGGGCGACAATTTGGCCGGTTTCGACGTCTTCGGCAGTAAAGGCTACGTTGTCAAATCCAGCCCTAGTAACGTTGCCAAATCCAGCCCTAACCTGTTCTTCGGCCAGGTTTTGCAAATTCATGTCCAAAGTTGTTGTTACCCGCCAGCCACCTCGCTTGACTGTTTCGGCGCCGTATTTATCCTGTAGTTGTTTTTTGGCTAACAACACAAAAAACGGTGCTTTTATACCGGCAAAATTAGTCGGCCTAGGCTTAACTTTAGCTAGTGTGTCAACTTTTGTGGCCTCATCGGCTTGAGCTTGGGTAATTATAGCTTGTTCTACCATCAACTTTAATATGTACTGCATGCGTCCTACCAACGCTGCTTTATCGAAATCTTCGCTATACCACGAATAAAATGCCGGTGACTTTGGGATAGACGCCAGCATCACCGCTTCATCCAAGGTTAAATCTTTGGCTGATTTCTGAAAATAATTACGCGAAGCTGCCTCTACACCATATTCAATTCCACCGTAAGGGGCGGTATTCAAGTAGCCAGTCAGTATCTCTTTTTTAGAATAACTTCGCTCTAATTCAACCGACAGAATAAGTTCTTTAACTTTTCTTGTATATGAACGATCGCGCGTCCAGTTGTTGGTAAGTTTTACTAACTGTTGAGTAATCGTAGACCCACCCTGGGTGCCGCCACTAGTGCCAAAAACGTTATTAATACCCGCGCGCAATATTCCACGAGTATCAAATCCACCGTGTTTAAAGAAATCTTTATCTTCTATGGCGATTGTGGCAGCTTTTATATGGGGTGAAATATCCTCATCTTTAACCGGAATACGTTTTACGCCGTCGACGTCTTCATAAAGCAATGTTTTACCACTTTTATCATAGTACGAAATTGATCCACCGATGTTGTTGCCAGAGATATCGCGAAGGTTAGGCAAGTCTTTTCTAAAGTATGCAAACACACCAACTAAAAGTAAAAATCCGGCTAATGTTCCTATACCGGCAATCTTTAGTGCCATAACTGCACCTTCACGACTAAACCAGTACTTATAAAGTCTTTTAGGATGCATGCGGTAAAAAATGCGCTTAATTCGGCTTTTTGGCATGCCGGCCAACCTTAGGGCGCGCTTTCTGGCACGATCTTCGCGCTTGGCTTTAAGTTTCTCACTTAAATTTCTATGTAATTTAATAGTTTGGCCGCTCTTGGTTATGTAAGTGCTTTTAGATTGCCGAGGGCGGTTTTTTGCCGAGCCAACCGACCCTCCGTTGGATTTTTTCATTTAAATAGCTAACTCCTCATAACAGATGTGAAAATTCTGATAATCTGTTTAAGTAAAGTATAGCAAAAGCACCAATTACTGGCAAAGTGCTTGCCGCGTCTTTTCTTAGCTTTAAAGTGGCAATTACTTTCGCTATAATAGCAGTTGAATTATGACGATTTCAGAAGATTTAAGCTGGCGAGGCCAAATCAAAGATAAAACCTTTGATAATCTAAATTGGCTAGACGATCCAAAAACATTTTATCTGGGTGTCGATTGTTCAAGCGACAGCTTAACAATAGGTAATTTAGCAATTTTAATGGTTGCTAGGCGGCTAGCTAAGGCTGGCTGGAAAGCTATTTTGCTTGTTGGTGGTGCCACTAGCCTAATAGGTGATCCGGGCGGAAAAGACGAAGAACGCGAACTGAAAAGTCGAGAGGAAATTGTTAAAAACGTGGCTGGCGTACAAAAGCAGGTTAAGCAGATTTTTGATGGAATAGAATTTGTGGCTGTCGACAATTACGATTGGTTCAAAAACATCGGGTATTTAGATTTCTTGCGTGAAGTTGGCAAGAATTTCAGTATGACCGAACTAATGCAGCGTGACTTCATTGTTTCAAGAATGGGAGATGGCGGCAACGGAATTAGTTATGCAGAATTTAGCTACAGCCTCATTCAAGGCTATGATTTTTGGCATTTATTTAAAAACCACGGTGCAGTTTTACAAATAGGCGGTTCGGATCAGTGGGGGAACATGTTGTCAGGTGTACTATTGGTTCGAAAAAAGGAAAATGCCCAGGCACACGCCCTAAGTACCCCTCTAATCATTGATAAATCTACAGGCAAAAAATTTGGCAAAAGCGAAAATGGTGCAGTATGGTTGGACCCAAATAAAACCAGCGTCTATCAGTTTTATCAATTCTGGCTCAATACAACCGACAAAGCCGCAGAAGAGCACTTAAAAATTTTCACTGAAATAAGCAAAGAAGAAGTCGAATCTATCATTGAGCAGTTTAACGTCAATAAATCAGAACGCCTGGCCCAAAAAACCCTAGCCTATGAAGTTACCAAAATAGTCCACGGTAACCAACGGGCAGACTCAATAAAAAAAGTTACGGAAGTACTGTTTGGTGGCGAGCAATACACCAGCCTTGATCAAGCCGATTTCGAAGAATTAAAAGGTGAACTACCTCTAGTTGAAGCCGAAAATAAAATAGATATCGTCGAAGCGCTGAATCGCAGTGGATTGGCTAGCAGCAACAGTGAGGCCAGACGCTTCTTAGGTGAAGGCGGAATT
>JBBTTS010000015.1:0-4355 GCA_038064135.1 Patescibacteria group bacterium
TCAGTGACGGCGGTGTAACTTTGTGCTAACATAAGCGACAGTATGCCTCCACAAAATAAACCGTTTTCTGGGCCAGGTATTTCGGCACCGCTTCAACCACATTCAGATGTGTCTCTGGGTCCACCACCCAAAAAGGGGATGAACAAACTCATCATTCCGTTTGTGTTAACGCTGATTCTGTTTTTAGGCTCGTTGGCGTTTGCTTTTTATGCCTATGGCGGCATGATAGATTACAAAAAAAATTCTGACAAAAAAGCCGACAAAGCCGTGGCAATTGCTGTAGAAAAAGCTAAAACTGCCAAAGATAACGAATTTACCGAAAAAGAAAAGAGCCCATACAAAGAATATAAGGGTCCATCGGAGCTCGGAAGTGTTGCATTTAGTTACCCCAAAACATGGAGTGCTCATGTGAGTGAAAAGGGTACCGGAAACTCCCAATTAAACGGCTATCTACACCCTAATTTTGTACCAGCTCTAGACACCACTACTGCTTTTGCACTGCGCATCGAAGTTGTTAACAGGACTTTAGCCGAAGAATTAAAATCCATTGATGGCAAAATAAAAAGTGGTAAAGTCAGCTCAGCGCCATACTCGGCCCCAAAAGTAAGTGGCGCACTAGGTTCTCGTCTGACAGGAGAAGTTACTGTTAATCCAAAAACAACCATGATTTTGTTGCCGACACGTGACAAAACTATAAAAATCTGGACCGAATCGGATCAATTTGTTGCAGATCTATACAAAATTATTTTAGCAACGCTAACTTTTTCGCCGTAATTTAAACTTTTTAAAAATTACAGCAGCCGTTTAAGCCCATGTAGTCTTATAATATTATGTAAGAAAGAGGGTAACAACGTGGCAGGCACGCAGCCAGACGATTTGAGTGACCATGGTCGATTGATGTCGGCTTTGGCCGAACAGCTTAAACTTCCTTTGGTACAAATTGCTCATGGGCTGGAAAGCGGCGCCTATAAACCGCAAGCATTAGCTGACAATGCACGCTTAGCGATTAAGTTAATCGACAGTTATTTACTTACAAATACTCACTCTAGGCAAGAATCTTTACTGCTTGAGCCAGTTCCACTTAGTGCGGTACTGCAAGATGTTGCACATCAACTTTATGGGCACGCAAAAAGATATAACTGCCAGGTAGAATTAAATATCGCAGGCAGGTATCAACCCGTTATGTCCCACAAAAATTATTTACAAGGGGCATTATTGGCACTAGGTTACAGTTTTATCGAAGCTGCCAGCAACTCAGATACCAAAGCAACAATAACTTTAGCTGCACACCGAACCAAGCAGGGTATTAGCGGCGGTGTGTTTGGTCTAGAAAATTTACGTAGTGAATTTTTTCGCAAGGCACGCCAACTATACGGAACTGCAAATCAACCGCTTACCAGTGATTCAGCATCGAGCAGTGTAGGAATGTTTATTGCCGATACTTTATTAGGGCAAATGAATACTCCCTTACATGTGGCTCGGCACCAAAATCAAAAGGGCTTGGCCGCTACGTTTATTCCAAGCACACAGCTAAAGCTTGTTTAAAATAAGAATATGAAAATACTATTAGTAGAACCCGATAAACAACTGGCAACTTCGACTAAAAATGGCTTACAAAAACTAGGCTGTCAAGTTAGTGTAATCCGAACAGCCCAATCAGCAATACATGCAATTGATTCTCGATTACCCGATGTGGTTTTACTAGAACTTCAAATCCCTGCACATAATGGAATAGAATTTTTATACGAATTAAGATCTTATAGTGAATGGCAAAATCTGCCAGTAATTATTTACACTTTTATTCAGCCAGAAAAAATTCAAAAATTTTCAAAATCGTTAAATGAACTCGGAGTAAACACTTGGCTTTACAAACCAGAAATTTCTTTGCAGCAGCTATATGATTGCCTTCAGACAAATTTGGCTAAGGCAGCAATATATGCAACGTAATGTAACAACAGCTATTATTTTAAAAAGACTAAATTTCCAGGATGCCGACCGAATTATTACTTGCGTAACTCCGGATTTTGGAAAAATAACGCTTCTAGCACGCGGTGTACGAAAAAGTAAAAGTAAACTCGCTGGCGGTATAGAACTTTTCTGTGAAAATCAAATTACATTTATTGCCGGCAAAAAAGACATTGGCACACTTGTTTCGGCTCGGATGCAGACTAATTTTAGCCAAATTGTGAAAGATGTCGATCGAACAATGTGGGCTTATGAAGCGCAAAAAATAATCGACAATCACACCGAACAAAGAACCGAAAAAGCCTATTACGTTATTTTGTTAGATCTACTTTCTTCACTAAACGAATTAAGCATTGAACTGTCTGTAGTTAAGTCTTGGTTTTTAATGAATTTTTTATTTTTAAGTGGACATGGTATGAACTTAGATACAGATATTAATAAAACTTCACTCCAAGAAGATAAAAATTACCAATTTAGCATATCGGACAGTGCATTTTTTGAAAATGATAGCGGACCATATAATTCTAGACATTTGAAATTTTTAAGGTTATGTACAAGTCAAACTTTACATGTAGTTAATAAAATAAACGGAGCGGTTAACTTGGCTGATGATGTAAATAAACTACTCATGCAACAGATACAATTCATACACTAATTGACAATAAACCATAACCATGAAAAGATGAATGCATTATGGATCAATCACAACCAACCCAAAACGACAATTCATCAACTCAACCGGCAGACCCAATGGCTATGCCAGCTGCTGAACCTGCAATACCAGTCATGCCAGCGGCCGCACCGGCAGGAGAGGCCCCGGTTACAATGCCTCCTCAAGAACAAGAACCAAGCATGGGTGTTCAAGACGCACCAATGGAAGAAAATGGTGCATCCGACCCTGTTGCAATGCCAATGGCCGAAGCTCCAGTAGAACCTGCTGCCGCACCAGAAATGCCAGCAGATCCAAATGCTGCCGCACCAACCGGCGAAGATACAGTAGAAGATTCAGCACTATAAATTAATAAAAGCATCCTAATAAAAACCGCCCCAAGAATTAGGCGGTTTTTTACACATACAAGATACTCATATTGACTAAAAAGCATAAGTATGATAGTATACATACTATGAAGTTACTAAAATCAAATCTAAAAAATGTTGACGCCCCAGACAGAGCAGCTGAAATAGCAAGTGACGCAGCGTGGAAAAATCATCATCCTGAAATAATGAAAGGCGTGGGATTAAAAAATGAAAATAGAGAGGCAAATCAACGCAAATACAATTTTGTTCACTTACCGGCGCCGGCTTCGGAAACAGATTCTAAGATAATTCCTGGCAGAACATTGGGTGATGTAGCCGCAGAGCAGAAATCCGAAAAAGCTTGGGAAATGTTAGACAGTGATACTGACGGTAGGGCAAGTGAAGTACAGGATATTTCCGAAACTTTAGGCGGACTCGCTATAGGAGACCCTCTAACCGAAGAAGTACAAGTTTTACCTGACGGTAGCGAAAAATTTCTCTACCACATTAGAAAAATATTTTCTTAGTGTGCATTTTATATACTGCTCAGATATAATATTGCTTAGTGAGCAAGAATGTAAATTTAGAAGATATTGTGTCGCTTTGTAAGCGGCGAGGGTTTATTTTTCAGGGCAGTGAAGTTTACGGTGGCTTGAGTGGCACGTGGGACTATGGCCCACTTGGAGTAGCGCTTAAGAAAAACATCATGGATTTGTGGTGGAAGATGTTTGTTACCGACCGTAACGACATGTATGGTGTAGACGCGGCAATATTAATGAATCAAAAAGTGTGGCAAGCCAGTGGTCACGTAGATACATTTACTGACCCACTCGTTGAATGCAATCAATGTCACAGCAGGTTTCGCGAAGACAAAATAGATACAAACAAATGCCCGACTTGCGGCACCCAAAACCCGTTTGGCCCAGCTCGTAAGTTCAATATGATGTTCAAGACCAATTTGGGACCTGTTGATGATGAGAATTCGGTTAGTTACTTAAGGCCTGAGACGGCACAAGGTATTTTTACCAATTTTAAAAACGTTGTTGATACTTTTTATCCAGATTTGCCATTTGGCATCGCTCAAACTGGCAAGGCCTTTCGTAACGAAATTAGCCCGCGTGACTTTGTATTTAGAGCCCGAGAATTCGAGCAAATGGAAGTTGAATTTTTTGTGCACCCTGAAGAATGGGAAGAAGCCTTTGAAAAATGGATTAATGATATTGATGCATTTCTTGAGGCTATTGGATTGCCCAAAGAATCATACCAAAAAGTGGAAGTGCCAGATGCAGACCGGGCCCACTATAGCCATCGTAACATCGATTTTGAGTTTGACTTTCCCCATGGGCGTGACGAGTTGCTGTGCTTGGCATACC
>JBBTTS010000016.1:0-13029 GCA_038064135.1 Patescibacteria group bacterium
CAAAACCAATTCAATTGAACGAGACAAGTTGTTCGTTAAAATGGTAGCTTGACATTGCGTGCATTAATTGGTTTTCTGTTTCAGGGGCAGCGGGCACTCCGCCTTCTTTAAAAGTGGTCATTTCTAACTTACCGTCAAAAACACTTTTGTAAAATTCTATCGCTTCTTGGGCATTTCCCTGAAAACTCAAATATGGATTTAATTTCGACTGCACGAGATTCCTTCTTTCACATTACTATTAATTAAGTATAACTTTTCTGTTCATTACATTACACTTGAAATTGTAATAAACGGTGAACTTAAAATAAATGCATCCAAAAGCCGGGAAAATGAATTTAAGATCAAACAGGCCAAAACTATATATTATTTTTGTTTTGGTCGTATTTCTTTTTTTGACATTAATTATTATTGCCAGCAAACAGGAACCTAGTACATTGACATATAAAGATGCCGTTCAGGCATATGGTTATTACTATTCTAGTGATCAAACAGGTAACTTTGAAATATACATGGGGCAAAACGAAGGAAAGCCAAAACAAATTACTAGTGATTCTCGGTACGATAGTTGGTGGCCAAGGATTTCGCCAGACGAATCAAGATTAATTTTTTACAGGACCCCAAAAGGTGTCCATGATCAAGATTACTCTAAAACTAGCCTTTGGCTAATGGATACTTCGAGCGGTGGCCATCCAACCCAAATTATTGCCAATAATGCGTTTGGCTGGCATCAACATGGCCATGCAGAGTGGTCGCCGAACGGTACCAAGTTGGTAATGTTTGCAGGCACCAAGATAAATCCGCAACTTTGGCTAACTGATGCAAACGGTAGGGACCCAAAGAAAATCACAAACCATGGTGGAGTAAATCTTGACCCAAGCTGGTCGCCAGATGGTACTAAAATCGTCTACATAGCTTGCCCTAATAATGTATGTCTTCCGAGTGATCAAGAAGTATATACGATTGAAACGAAAACAGGTTCGAGATCAAGAATTACCTCAGATGACATTAGGGACCAAGACCCATACTTTTCTCATGATGGCACCGAGATTGCTTTTTTGAGCCAAATGACTGGGGCATCGCGATCTAAGCCAGCTGGCGTGTGGGAGATCAGAATTCAAAAAAAAGATGGCTCAATTGATACAACAAAATTTGGGCAAGTAACTAGTTTGCCTACTTGGTCGTCTGATGGCCGATGGCTTTATACGCATCAATTGGTTTATGGTGATAAATCTAAGTTCAACCTAGTGCGTATAAATCGAAACGATCTTCAGTCCGCAGACCTACTACACAACACCGTAAACAATGAAGAATATATAAGCTTACCCATTGATTGAAATTTGAATCTTTGCCCATCTCACCATTAGTCAATTCGTACACTTAACATATTTATAGATAATACTCGATCCATAGTGTAAGCTAGGGTTATGAAACAATTCACATGCCAAGAGTTAAAGGGTTGCTGTAGCGCGATAATTACCGGCAGCACACCAGAAGAAATGGGTGACAACAGCAAACGTCACGTTATGGAAATGATGCAAGCTGGCGATCAAGCCCACAAAGAAGCCGTAGAATTAATGATGAAAATGCCGCCCGAAGAATTCAACAAATGGTTTGATGACTTCAAGCAAAAATTTAATTCACTTCCCGACGCTTAAGAATTTTTTATTATTTCTCGGCCCCAACCAGGCCGGGGGAATTTTCGGCTTTTTGCAGGACTTCTTTTAGTGCTTCCAAGTTTACGTCTTTAAGATTCTTGAATCGTATGCAACTCTTGCCGACGTTTACTTTGCCCAGTCTATCGGCGTATTTCTTTGTTAGGTATTCGTTACCATCAATGGCACACACATACACGCTGACATAATTTTTTTGATTAGCCAGCGCCACAACTGGCCATGGTTTATATTCTTTTGCCCGCTTATCGAAGTATTCAAAACTTCCATAACCCAGCATGTTATATGCAAAATGTGGCTTTAGACTTGGTACTGATTTTTGAATAAACTCGTGCATAAAGTCAATAATTGCCTTTCGATCCCCAGGCACAGCCACTAAATATTCATTTACACTACTGGCTAAATTTTTTGCAAACATATTCATGGTGCTATTATTATAAATCGATTTGATGTTAAACGATATTTGTGCACTTGCATTTTATAAACACAAGGGGTATAACATCTTCTAGACGAACAGAGTAACAATATGTCGCAAACAATAAACACCTCCCAGTCACCACAGAGTATTGAATCACTTCTAGAACGCACTCACCAGGCATTTTGCGCTAGGGACAGTGCCTGGTTAATGACATTTGAGGTAGATGAAGGGAGTGATGCATATAATCCTACCGCTCCTTTTGATCATTTTGGCCAACAAGTTGTGGCTGCACGCGTGGAGAGCCGAGATTCGGAATTGGGTAGCAGTGTTCAATTCTTTTACCAGCAAAACTCTGACAATAATCACTGGCTTAGTTTGCCAGACGCCCCAACTTTTATCATGCAAGACCCTTTTTTAAGCCAAATTCAGGATTCTTTGGTGGTGGGTGGTGTTCATACTTACGTTAATCCAAGCACTCAACGA
This sequence comes from Patescibacteria group bacterium, assembly GCA_038064135.1. Classification (GTDB taxonomy): domain Bacteria; phylum Patescibacteriota; class Saccharimonadia; order Saccharimonadales; family OMJO01; genus JBBTTS01. The sequence continues at coordinate 2,572 of JBBTTS010000016.1, forward strand.
ATTGATGGATGGGAAACGCTTTTTTACGGCGGGCCCAGTTTGGGGGAATTGGCACTTGTGGCAATGGGACCTCTGGGGATGAAAGACGTTAGACCGGTTGAACTAGCCAGCAGTCAAATTGGTGTGTTTACCCGTCCTCAAGGTGGAGAGGCCGGTCGCGGGCGTGTGGGGTTTACGATTATCGATAGACTTGCCGAAATTGACGAAGTTGATTTGAACTCTGCACCACTTGTTGGTGGTTTTATCGACGCAGAAAGTGGCGATTGGGGTGGCGTTAATCAAGCGATCGCCAACCCGGATGGTACAGTGGAAGTTGTGGCTCATCTGGCTCGATTTTTGAACGACGGTCGAAAGCAATACTTGCCTGTTAGCTTTTTGTTTGACCCCGTTAGCTATGAAGTAGCTGATCAACAGATACTTGCTTGCCGTGATTGTTTCCCAGACACGCCAGCTAAAAGACCGGAGTTGTCACAGGTAGTCTACCCAGGTGGACTAGTACAAAAGATGGGGCAGAAGATGCTATACGTAGGTTTGAGCGACGCAAATTCTGCCGGGATCATGCTCTAAAATATGTAGTACTCCTCTTGCATGTATACCCCTAGGGGGTATACAATAAATTCATGATCGTTGAATTAAAAAAACGAGCTTTACGGCGCACCAAAGTTATAGAGGGGCAGATTCGAGGCCTTGCCAAGATGATAGATCAAGAGCAATATTGCACCGACATTTTGGTGCAGAGTTTGGCAATTCAAAAATCCTTAGCATCGCTAGACAAGCTATTACTAGAAAATCATCTTCGGACTCATGTAACACATGGAATGAGCGGCGGCAGCGAAGCCGACAAAGAAACACTGACTACTGAATTGCTAAACATTTATGAACTAAGTAAAAGGGGGTAGATTATGAACAAAACTAACAAGACCACTTGGAGTAACACGCAAACTCAGAAAATAGTTGGGGTAGTATTGGCGGCTGTCGCTCTGACATGGCTAGTGAGTTACTTTAGTTTTCGCCATAGCGATGGCCTAAGCATAAATAGTCGACAACGCACCAATATAATGCGTCAAATGATGGGTGTAGGCAGTGATGACCAAGTAAAGGCTGGCAGCAAAGCCTCGCGTAGCGCGATCATGCCAAAAGTAGAGGACGACGTCAAGGTTTACCAGCTAACCGCCGAGCCAATAAACTGGGAATATTCTAACGGCAAAAAAATGTTGGCGTGGGGTTATAATGGTCAAACGCCCGGGCCGGAAATTCGTGTAAGCGAGGGCGACAAAATAAAAATCATTCTAAAAAACAACTTGCCAAAAGACACCAGCCTGCACTTTCACGGTGTTAACCTGCCCTACAAACAAGATGGTGTGCCAGGAATTAGCCAAGACGCCATCAAACAAGGACAGTGGTTTACCTACGAATTCACGGCTACACCGAGCGGAACGCACTTTTATCATAGCCACGGTTCGGGTCATGGCGACGAAGCTCAGCAGGTAGACATGGGCTTGTACGGTAGTTTTATTGTCGAGCCAAAAAACTTTGCCAAGCCCGACAAAGATTTTACGATGGTCTTAGGCAGTTGGCAGCCTTTTAGCGGCAACATGAACATGGCAATGATGGGCGGTATGACAGATTTGAGCGGCATGGGTAGCATGAACCACATGATGAATTACAGTTTGTTTACCATAAACGGACTGGCCTACCCCGACATCGAAGCCCTAAACGTAAAAGCCGGCGAAAGAGTACGGCTACGTCTTATCAACCCCGGCTCGATGCCAATTCATCCGATTCATTTGCACGGACATCAGTTTAAGATTGTGGCTGTTGATGGCAACGAGCTTGCGCCGGCTCAACAATATTATCGCAACACTATTCCGGTAGGTCCGGGCGAAAGTTTTGACATCGAGTTTGTAGCCAACAATGCTGGCGTATGGGCGCTGCACTGCCATGAGCTACACCACGCCGCTGGCGGCATGGTGACGACACTGAATTACGAAGGGTTCTCGGTAAATAGTACTGCCCAGCCTACCGCTAATGATTCGCCGGTTATGGATCACGGCATGATGCACTAAAGCTATGGAATGGCTTATTTCGTCGGTGACAAAAAGTTTTGAAATGGCTTTTGCTATGGGGTGGCAGATTTTATGGGCTCTGGTTCTGGGTTTTTGGCTTTCGGCGGCCATACAGGCGGTTGTGTCCAAAAAGCAAATGACGCGGCTTTTGCCTGATGATCGTACTAAATCGTTGGCCATAGCTACTGGTTTAGGGGCGGCTTCGTCGTCTTGTTCTTATGCCGCCGTTGCCCTAGCCCGCTCGTTGTTTGTCAAAGGGGCTAATTTTACTTCGGCCATTGCCTTTGAAATCGCCAGTACCAATCTTGTAATTGAGCTGGGCATCATTATGTTTTTGTTACTTGGCTGGCAGTTTACTTTGGCCGAATTTGTTGGTGGGCCGATAATTATCATTGTTTTTGCTATTTTGGCTAGATGGTTTATAAGGCCTAAAGTAATTGCGGCTGCCAGGCGCCAAGCCCAAAAAGGCATGCAGGGAAAGATGGAGGCGCACGCACAGATGGACATGTCGGTTGCTGGCGAGCAGTCATTATTGGCAAAACTTCGCAGCGATAAGGGCAAAACCGCCGTGTCGCATTATTTTGTTATGGATTGGCAAGCCGTTTGGAAAGACATAGTACTGGGATTACTTATAGCTGGCGCGGCAGCCGCCTTAGTGCCAGACAGTTTTTGGAAGGCGTTTTTTTTAAGTGACAACCCGACTTGGGCGGCAATTTGGGGGCCAATTGTCGGGCCGCTGGTGGCAGTAATCAGTTTTGTTTGCTCTATCGGAAATGTGCCGCTAGCGGCGGTTTTGTGGAACGGTGGAATTAGCTTTGGTGGTGTGATTAGTTTTATTTTTGCCGACCTGATCGTGGTGCCGATAATCAATATTTACCGCAAGTATTACGGTTGGCAGATGGCAATTAAATTAACAGCTACTTTATATTTAGCCATGGTTTTGGCGGGCTACGTCATCGAGATCTTATTTGCGATGACTGGTCTGATACCAGATGAGCGCAGTGCCAAAGTAATATCGGTCAGCGTTAGTCTGAACTACACCACCATTTTGAATCTGGTCTTTACGATTATGGCTACTTTGCTGGTGTGGCGGTTTATAAAAACCGGCGGCCGCAATATGCTTCGAAGTATGAATACCCCTCACCATGAACATTGAATACACAAAATATTTGACATTCGTTTAAGTATTTGCTTAAATGATTAAGTGAATATTTTATTGAACAATTCTAAAAAAGAAACTAAGCATGATGAGCGATTGGTCCATGTATTGGCACTACTGGGCGACACCACTCGTTTTAAAATGTTCAAATTAATGATGCGAAAAACTGACCTTTGCGTAACCGAAATTGCCGCAGAGCTAAAGATATCCGTTTCGGCTGCATCCCAATCATTTAAGCAATTTGAATTGCTTGGGGTTGTTGGTAAAAAACGACTGGGCAAAAAAATCTGCTACGAAATTAATAACGATGACCTTCTTGTCAGGTATATGACAAATTTAATATCAAAGTAAGGAGAAAAAACATGACCAACATAACAATTTATAGCACCGCAACTTGTGGCTTTTGTAGAATGCTTAAAAGTTACTTGCAAAGCAAAGACATCAAATATGAAGAAAAGCACGCCGACCAAGATCAGACTATCGCTCAGGAACTGTTCGAAAAAAGTGGCCAGCTCGGGGTCCCCTTTACTATCGTTACCAAAGAAGACGGCACTGAAGAAAAAATCCTAGGTTTTGACAGACCTCGGATTGATACTGTATTAGGGCTTTAGAAATGAGCAACATAATTTATCAATGCGCAGAATGTGGGTTGCACTATTCTGACGAAAATATTATGCGCCAATGCCTAGCCTGGTGCAGTGAGCACAAAAGCTGCAATTTAAATATTACTAAAAATGCAATTGAAAATTTAAATAATGCACAAAAACTAGCATCGCAAGATTTTTAATCTATAATTATTGATCTATGGCTATAAAACCAAAGTGTGATAAATGTGGTAATGAATTAACTGAGTTTGGTGCAATTTTGCTCAGCCCGCCAGATAGGAATTCAAAGGTTCTAAAATATCATCTTTGTAAAAACTGCTACTTATTGATAGAAAAACAAATAAGTTCAGGTTGAGATTTATTTTGCTAGGAGCCTAGCGGTGTTTCGATCTTCGTCACGGGCTTTAATTACTTGCCGTTTATCGTAGCGCTTTCTGCCTCTACCGGTTGAAATGCGAAGTTTAATATAGCGACCAGCAGTTAATAGTTCGATTGGGATAATGCTCTTGCCTTGCTGTTTCGCGGTTATAAGCTCATTTATTTCTTTACGTTTGGCTAGTAGACGTCTTGTACGAGTTTGCTGTTGTTCGGATAGTTTAATTGCATTAGTGCCATGAATCGTAGAGTTTAAAAGCCATAACTCATTTCCTTTAATAGTGACATAGGCCCCTTTGATATGTCCATGGCCTAGGCGCAAAGCTTTAGTCTCTGCACCAGTCAGCTCAATGCCAACCACTATAGAATCACCAAGTTCGTAATCGAATTTGGCTCGACGGTTAGTTATTCGCTTTGGTCCATTTGAGGGCATTTTCATAACAATAATATTGTAACCAACCATAAGAAGATTGACAAGTGAAATAAAATTAGATATAATATGTATATTATGAGTGAAGTGTTGTTACCATATGTTGATTTTCAGGTCCGTGATCAATTTGATGAACATGCACGTCTAGTTCACGAGCGTTTCGCCAGTATGACAGTACTACAGTTTGAAGAATTAATGCCAGAAGCTACTTATCCTGGAAACAACGACGCTGCATTTTTAGAGTTTATTCCTTCTAGACCTGATTACGATCGAAATTCGTCAATAATATTGTCGCATCCGCATGCCAACGGAGATTCACCGCATTTGGGTATTCGGTCGATGTTTTTGGCCGAATTAACGGGTATGAGGGTTTTTGCTTTTCCGAATAATACTTTAGGTGAAATGTTTTACACCTTGAGTGATACCGACAGGGCGACTGTTGCAGATGGTGATTTTTCGCCAATATCTAACAAAATTCTAAGATCAGTTTTAGGCTCAACCGAAAAACCTAGCGGTGTGAATAGATTAGTGTTAGCAGGTTATTCACTTGGTGGCACAATTATTGCATCGGCATTTGCGCAACCTCGTGCTCATGATTTCGCTGATGTTACGGCAATTAGCTGTCAAGAACCACCTAATGCCGTAGGCAGAACTCCTAAAAAATTGCAAAAAGATTTTACTAGTGGTGGCATGGGTGAAGTTTACCAGGCGATGATTCAATCTGGCATCCCTGCCCTGCGTGAAGCTTTGGCCGAAAACAAGTTTAAGGGTTGGATAAATTTGGCTAAATTTGCATTAGGTACTCAGCTTAAACCAAACCGTGACATTCATAAGGGCATGGCAAAAGCAACCTTATCAGAAGATTTACGCCATGGACTAAACCAAAACCCAAACACAGCGGTACAGCTTTTAGTTGCATCAGACAGTCGAATATTTGTTTACCAGGTTGCTAAGAATATTGCCGAAGAACTTCATCAAGAATTCCCTAACTCAACCATTGATTCTATAGCTCTTGAAGGTACGCATGCGGTTGGCGATAGTGTGCTGAATCCAGCGTTAGCGGTAAAAAGGGTAATTGCACTGGCCAAGGCCGCCTAGTAATTTTTGAACGCTTCTTTAGCGGCATTCCACAGTGAATTGTCGTTAGCTTTGACTTTTCGCCAATACCACCACTCCACGCCCCACGCATCTATGGTGCGCATACCAGTGTCTTTTGCATACTGAAAACGCTTTTTTAACCTGTCTGCATTCATAGATTTGTTTTGTTCTTCGATATCATGTAAGTCATTTATTTGGTAACCATTTGGCATCCATGGTTCGGCCTGTAGTTCATGGATCATTAGTGGTTTACCTTTTACGATTTCGCCCAATCCGCCCAAGAATCCGTAAAACCAAGGTGGATAAGGGTACTCGAAATAACGGTGAAAGACCGAATAATCAAAGACGCGCTTATAAACAGCCACACCGTATAAGTCGGGAGTTGGTTCACCCAAAGGTATTCCACCCCAGTTATTACTTCGAGTAATTACTATTGGCTTGGTCGGATCTAGTTTGCGAACTAACTCGGTTTCTTCGATAAATCGTTGCCGATCAAAATCGGTGCACTCCCCGAAAATTGTCATAAAAAACTCGTTCTCTACTTGGTAGCTAATTAGACTGGTACTATTTTTGTAGCGCTCTACTGTGGCTGTCATAAACTCTTTTAGTTTTGGATACCACTGACTTTTGGGTAACTGTTTGGCCCACAGTGGTTCATGACACTCTGGCCAGCGCGGTTGGCGTAGCCCTAGGCTAAGGCTAACTTTGGCGTTAGCTTTCTCGGCTATGGCAAACTGCCAATCCAGTTCCGAAAAATCATAGGTACCTGGTACTTTTTCAATATCTTTCCAGTAACTAACTAACCTAAAGCGCCGCACACCAAGGTCATCGATAATTGCCTGCATTGTTTCTTTTGGGTCAAGGCCAAAAAATTTAGCGTAGTTAGGAATATAAGTAACCCCCAGGCTCAAAGATTCATGACGGTGTTTTAGTAAGAACCAGTATGAAATACCATAGGCCGACCCGACTACTAGCATCACGAGGGTTACTATAGATATGGCCAGTTTTTGCCAAAATCCAATTCGCCAAAATTTAGTAATTGGTGTAAATAACTTTTCTACAACGTTGGGTACGTGCTTTAAGATGCGACTTTTGGGTTTTTTAGATTTAGTCATGGTAGTATTTAATGAGTGATAAAAAAAGCATTAACGGTTTCAGTTATTATACCGGTATATAACGAGGAAAGCTATATTCGGGGATGCCTTGAATCATTGGCAAAGCAAGTTATTAAACCTGACCAGGTTATAGTTGTTGATAACAATTCCAATGACAACAGTAAAAAAATTGCTCAAGAATTTAGTTTTGTGACGATAATTAGCGAAAATCGCCAAGGCCTATATTTTGCTCGCCAAACAGGAGTTCAGGCTGCGACCAGCAACATAATCTGCCGAATCGATGCAGACACCTATGTTGAAAAACACTGGGTAGCCGAAATTAAAAGAGCTTTTCGAAACGACAATGTGCAAGCAGCCACTGGACCAGTTGGGTATCACGATATGCCCTTCCCTAGATTTACCAGAAAAGTAGAAGATATGTGTCTTAGATTGGCGCGTATCGGAAAGTATGAATTTTTAATGGGAGCAAACATGGCCTTTCGACGCAGTGCGTGGAATCTTGTTGAGCCAGAGTTGTGTAACGAACCTTTTTTGTTTGAAGATATCGATATCGCCATTCACCTAAAAGAACACGGCATTAGACCTACCTACTTACCTACAATGTTGGCCGCAGTATCATCGCGCCGGTTCGAAGATACGCCAAATGCGTTTATGCGATACATTGGAGGGCATACGCGTACACTGGAGTATCACGATTTACGAACACCTGTTGGTGCACATTTTGCTGAAGGCGCCTTTGCGCTGACCTATTTTGGCATTAAACCACTCCATATGTCGTTTGACCCAAAGGCGCGGCGACCAAGTTTGAAATACTTTTTACAAAAACGTATTGCCCGCCCCGATCCTATGCGACCATGAACTAATTCATAAAGTACTATCGCTACTGTGTATGTACCCTTTGGCATCTATATACGGCTGGCAACCACTCCACAATCCTTTACTGGCGGCGCGCGCCCCTGATTCTAGAGTTCTAAATTCATCAAGTTTAGTAAACGGAAAACTGGTATATGCAAAACCGTAGCCCTGCTTAATAATTTCGGCATTAACCAAAGTTTCGTCAGGTAAGAACACGTATCTTAGTAGACGGTTATAGCGATCTCGATTGGAGTTTTGCGGGTCGGCTTCTAGGCGCACTGGCTGTTCAGCAATCAATTGCCTAGTAAATTCAGAAGCATTTTTGCCAAAACATTCTACACTTTTGCGCGGATCGTGTGTCTCGGGGGTGTCAACACCTATCATCCGAACTTTTTCTTCTACCCCATCCATATTTACGGCAATAGTGTCGCCATCGTAAAACTTTGTTACCGCGTACAAGCCAGGTTGGTTCGACGAGGCGAGTTGACGAGGCGTTGATTCGGCTGGAAATTGGGTTAAAGTAACCAATAAAGAGCTGACTAAAAATATTAAGTATCCAACCAGTTTTCTTATTTTTTGCTTAGTCACTGTTTGATGTATCAAATTTATGTTTAGGATTCGGAATTCTAGGTGCAATTCCTAATTGACGGTAGTTTGTGAAAATTGAAGTATAAAAATATATATTTTCACAAGCAGACTCATATAAGCTTAATTCAAAATTAAATCTAATCGCATAATTAATAGGGTCATGTATACCACTACCCAAACTCGCCCGGTTATAAATAAATCGATGCCAATCACTAATTATTAGTCCTGGCCAATTAGGTGTTGCCATGGTTAGTACTTTTTTATCCTTTGGGTTAGACAATACAACCAAGCCTCTGGGGTGTTTGACCTCGATTTCATCTTTTCCAATTATGCAAGCTAACGCGTCTTTTGCAGCATTTTGCATGCGATCTTCTATGTCTTGACCCGGTTCTTCACAGGCCCAAACCAATCTTTTAAGCCAGCTGGCTCCTAATCTTGGCTTAAATCTAACTTCTTCGTCTGGGTAAAAATCGTGTACTACCCTTAACGCAGCCGCAACAGGTTGGGGCGCAACACAAGTAAAAGTTTCAGCTTGGTCGTTAATTTCATCCAGAGAATCCAGCAACACCTGCGACAATATGTTTTCGCCAAATAAAACTAATCGACAGGCATTTTCTGGCGATATGGCGTTATTAACGAGCGCATCAGTAGTAAAGTCTTTTAAAGACATTCCTAAATCGTGCGAATATTCCCTTAGTTCAATTTCGGGCATTTGCACTGTAAACTGCTCCTTATACCCAACCCTTTAATTATTAAGTATACATTGAACGATGTGTATTTGACACTTTGGCAAAGTAGGAAAATTGGCTAGACTATTTAGAAGTACTGGAGGGTTATAATTGATAAAAGAAGGTGAACTTTTAGATGGCGAAATTTTTGATCGAATTTTTGGACCAGAGTCTGAGGGTTTACACTATCTTCCGGTCAATAACATCATTATCGCTGGTCAATACCGTAGTAAATATGATGAACAAGACCAATTAGAACTTGCTGGCAGCATCGACAAAGATAACCTTCAGAATCCGGTATTAGTTTGTGAAATGACCAGTGATGAAGCTTCAGATTACATTAATTACACAAACAGAGTATGGGGTGCAAATGTTGAACTCAAAGATTTTACACCCAATGACAAAAGCAATTATTACATACTTGTAGCGGGCCACAAACGAACTCTAGCAGTTAAAACAATAACCGAAGATAAAGGATATCAATCACCGGCAATTGCAGCGTTTGTAACTTCAAACAAAGCCATTTTAGATGTTTTAAGGTTACAGGGTGTTGAAAATATTCATCGGGCACCCATTCCACAAGATAAAGCAAATTTAATTCACCAGATGTATTTATACGGGATGGAAAATGGTATTTACAATAGCCAAGCTGAATTTATCGATGATTCGCCTTTCTCAGCTCACGAAACTCGTAGTGCCCTGCGGTATGTAGTTTTACCAGATGAAATAAAAAGTTATGTTGACGAAGGGCTTTTGGCGTACTCTACAGCCGTTAGCCTCTTTCCGTTATACGAGGCGTTTTATGAGCGTTTACGGTTCAAAGATACGTATGCTTCAGAAATTACTCAAAGACTGGACGCAGAATTTATTGATGAGGTTAGGTATTATCTGGCAGTATTTCCCAAAATGACAGAAAATGCGGTTTCTACTCTTATAAAAAATAGAATATTGGAATTAACTAGCGGTCAAATGGAACTATATATGTCAAACGACGAAGTTGATAGTTCTATTAGACGTGCTACCCCAGCCGTTTCATTAATACGAAGAAGTGCCGAAAATATTAGCCGAATTATTGATGTAATCGATAAATATGGTGGATTTAAGGGTTGGAGTGCTGATGCTAAAATAGTTGAGCGTGATGTTACCTGTGATTCACTTGCGATTACCATCAACGCGTTAAGGCGTTTGAAGATAGAGGCTTCGCTAGACACTGAATTTCCTGGACTGGGTGAGTTAATTGTGGAATCTGAATCACTACTCGTCAACCTTACTCAAGCTTGAACCAATAAATAACATTGACTGAGTTTGATGAAAGCTATCATTTCTAGCGGAGCGATTGTTGCCTCTCGCAGTTGTCCGAATTAAATGTCGAGGGTAACAACAGGCTTTATTTAAACAACGGTGATCTATCCAGTCGTCTGTTGTAAGCTTGTAGCCTA